>JAYVRE010000290.1:0-4232 GCA_043776535.1 Methylotenera sp.
GTATAAATTGCCTCGTTCACGCCTGCCGCGCCTAAAGCATGGCCAGATAAGGACTTGGTGGACGCGATTGCTGGCATCTTTCCATATTGTTCGTTACCAAACACAGCGCGAATTGCTTCCAGCTCTTTGGTGTCGCCAACAGGCGTACTGGTGCCGTGCGTGTTGATATAATCCACATGGGCTATTTTTTGACCATCATGACCTTCCAAAGCTAACTTCATGCACCTTACTGCACCCTCACCGCTTGGCGCGACCATGTCATAGCCGTCAGAGGTTGCGCCGTAACCCACCACCTCAGCATAGATTTTTGCGCCGCGCGCTTTGGCGTGCTCGTATTCTTCTAACACCACGATGCCGCCGCCGCCAGAGATGACAAAGCCGTCACGATTGGCGTCATAGGTGCGGCTTGCAGTAGTGGGGGCTTCGTTATACTTGGTGCTTAACGCGCCCATCGCGTCAAACAAAAAGCTCATCGTCCAATGCTCTTCTTCGCCGCCACCTGCAAATACAATGTCTTGTTTGCCCAGCTGAATCTGCTCCGCACCTGCGCCAATACAATGCGCACTGGTAGAGCAAGCCGAGCTAATGCCGTAATTCACACCTTTGATTTTCGCACCTGTCGCCAAACAAGCCGCAATGCCGCTACTCATGGTTTTGGTGACCATATACGGCCCAACGCGGCGAATGCCTTTTTCCGCTAATGTATTGGTCGCTTCTAGCATGCTTTCGGTCGATGTGCCACCCGCGCCTACAATCAAGCCCGTGCGTACGTTTGAAACTTGCTCTTCTACTAGTTTGGCATCGGCAATCGCCTCTTGCATAGCCAGCCAAGCATAAGCGTGGCCTTTGGCCATAAAGCGCAATAATTTGCGATCAATCAACTCTTCGATATTGAGATTTTTAATGCTGCCAGCCACCTGAGAGCGCAAACCGCGCTCTGCATATTCAGGCTGGAACGTAATACCAGAGCGGCCTGCAAACAAACTGTCTTTGACTTCCGCTTTATTATTGCCAAGGCTAGAAACAATTCCTAAGCCTGTAATGACGACACGTCTCATGGCGTGCTCCTTCAAGTTATTTTGTTTATGTTAAGCTAATTTTTAAAAATTATCAGTGCGTGTAAATAAACCTACACGCAAATCATTCGCCGCATAAATTTCGCGACCATCTAAACTCACCGTCGCATCGGCTATCCCCATCACCAATTTACGCATAATCACGCGTTTTAAATCGATAGTATAAGTCGCCATTTTGGCAGTTGGAAGTACCTGCCCGCTAAATTTAACCTCGCCCGCACCCAGCGCACGACCACGGCCAAGACCACCCGCCCAACCTAAATAAAACCCCACCAATTGCCACATGGCATCTAAGCCCAAGCAACCTGGCATCACGGGGTCGCCCGTAAAGTGGCATTCAAAAAACCATAAATCTGGCGTAATATCCAGCTCGGCAATAATTTGCCCATTGCCATATTTACCGCCATCTTTAGTAATCTTCACAATACGGTCAAACATCAACATGGGTGGCAATGGCAATTGTGCATTGCCCTCGCCAAACATTTCCCCCCTGCCACATTTAAGTAATTCATCTTTGGTAAAACTCTGTTGTCTAGTGATATTAGGTTGTATTGTCATTTAATTTATACTTAATAGTGTTTTAAAAAGCTGATTTAATATTTAGCGCTATTTTCGCTGGAAAATCAATTTAACGAAAGCACTAATTTTAAAAGAGGTATACAAGCCTGTATACACTTTGGATAAATTCATTTATTATCTTTAATTATTAGCTTCAAAATTAACCATTCAATTTTTAGGAAATCTCAATGAGCGACCGTCTATTGGCCGACTGGCGTCAACATGCGCTAACTTTAGAAACCGAAGTCAACAAAGTCGTGGTTGGCCAAGCCAGTCCTGTGCGACTCATCACTACAGCGATTTTTGCGCGCGGTCACGTATTGCTTGAGGGCGATGTGGGCGTGGGTAAGACTACGCTGTTGCGCGCCTTTACGCGTGGCATTGGTGGCGGTTATCAGCGTATTGAAGGTACCATTGACCTAATGCCTAACGATTTGGTGTATCACACTTATTTGGGCGAAGATGGCAAACCGCACGTCAGCGCGGGGCCGCTGTTGATGTCTGGCGAGAATTTAAGCGTATTTTTCTTTAACGAAATTAACCGCGCGCGCCCGCAAGTGCACTCATTGTTGCTACGCGTGATGGCAGAACGTACTTTATCAGCCTTCAACAAAGAGCATACTTTTCCGCACATGATTGTGTTTGCCGACCGCAACCAAGTAGAGCGCGAAGAGACTTTTGAAATTCCTTCTGCCGCGCGCGATCGTTTTATGATGGAGATTCCGATTGTTGTGCCAAACGACGACGCGATTATGTCTGACTTAATGTTTGATACGCGCTTTCACAATGCAGATGCGTTAATTGAGACGGTTAAAGCCGATGTGTTGCAGTTTGACCAGTTAAATGGTTTCTCTAGCGTCATTCAAAAAAGTGTGACTGCATCGCCCACGCTTGAAAAATATGCGCTAAATTTGTGGAAAGCCACGCGCAACCCAACTGAATATAGTGTCAAAGTGACCAATGTCGATATGAGCCGCCTAGTGCTTGCAGGCGCTAGTCCACGCGGTATGAGCATGATGTTGCGTGCAGCCCGCGTCAATGCTTGGTTGAATGAGCGCACGGCCATTACGCCAGAAGATATTCATGCGGTGTTTCACGCAACGGTTGCGCACAGAATTGTGTTTAGCCCTGTGTATGAAATGCGCCGCACCGAAATTGCGCGCGAGATGTTAAGCAATATTCTTAATGCGGTTGCTGCGCCTTAATTGGCCATTTAGCTTGTAAGCAATGTCAATCGAAGATATCAAGGAATTTAGCTACCACATTGGTTGGCGCAACCGTGGCCGCCACCCTGGCCGTCATGCCAGCACGCAGCGCGGCATGGGCATGGAGTTTATTGGGCATACCTCACTGCTTAATTACCCTGACCCACGCCGTATTGATTTGCGCCAAACACTGCGCGACCCGATGGAGCAAGTACATGTGCGACTTTTTAACCAAAAAAGTGCCACGCCTGTGTTTGTGATTTGCGATTTATCGGGTAGCATGAATTTTGGCGCTAAAGAGCGCAAAATCCGCAAAGCAGCCGACATTGCAGAATCTATCGCGCGCTCAGCCAGCCGTAACGGCGACCCATTTGGCTTTGTAGGCTTTGATGAAATAGTACGCGAAGATTGGATTAGCACGCAATCATTCAAATCGCATCGCGCGATAGAGTTAGCCGAACGCTTAAAAGAATATCATCCAGAGCCTGTATCTGGCGCTGGCATTACTGATGTGTGGCGATTTTTACCACGCGAACGCTCATTGGTGTTTATGATTTCTGATTTTCATATGCCCATGTCGCAATTAGAAGAATCTCTATCGAACTTAACCCGCCACCACATTGTGCCAGTAGTGTTGTGGGATGCAGACGAATACACAAACTTGCCTGAACATGGCATTACTGCAGTGACTGACCCAGAAACAGGCGCAAAACGTACACTTTTTTTACGCAAAGATTTTCGCAATAGAATCATTGCAGCGTTTGAAGCGCGTCGCGAAGAGATTTACAAACTTTTCATGCAATTCGATATGCCGCCATTTTATGTGGAAGGCGATTTTGACGCTGATATGTTGACCGAATATTTCCATCAATTTGTAGCTGCTTAAACCTAAACTTATGAAAAAATTAATGATTAATTTACTATTTGCGTTTATTTTAAGCCTTAGCGCAGTGGCCGCCCATGCGCTAGATAGCCAACTGCTGCCAGACATTAAAGCTGGCGTGATTAGCATGCAGATACAAGACCCAGAGCGGGCTGTAGGCTATACCGTGGGCGATGTTCTGACGCGCCACCTTATAATAAGCATTAAAAAACCTTACAAACTGATTGATGAATCATTGCCAATTATTGGCTATCAAAAACGTTATAGAGGCCAGCCGCTGGGCATTGATTTAAGTGATATTAAACATACTAAAACAGATGATGGCGACAGTGAGATTCACGATGTTACGCTAAGTTATCAAGTATGGACTAATAAAACCACGGTTAAAAATGGCGCATTACCAGCCGAATATCTTCACATCATTAATGTGGATTCCAAAGGCAAAGAAGTGGTGAAATTTCGCATCCCCAGCTTTGAAATCACCATTTCGCCGATTGCCGCTTTTGGTCA
>JAYVRE010000291.1:0-4227 GCA_043776535.1 Methylotenera sp.
TAACCATACTCAAAGCGATTTGGCACCAAAAAATCGACATTTGCCCCCATTTGCTTCAAACCTTTAACCGCCACCGCCGTTGCCGTAGCGCCATCGGCATCGTAATCGCCAATGACTAAAATATGCTTATTGGTGGCAATCACATCGGCCAATAATTTTGCCATTTCACCACTATTTGTGAGTTGCTCTGGCGGAATAATTTGTGCAAGGGAAGCTTCAAGCTCACTTTTGTTTACTACGCCACGAGCCGCATATAATCTGGCTAGCAGCGGATTTGTGCCATGCGTAATTAATTCGCTGACAATTTTTTCGTCAAATTGACGTTGCTTGATTTTCATACGCTTTGCCCACCACCATAGCACCAGATGCTGTTAATGACTGGCAATTTTTTTGTCTCACGCGCTTGGTTTACAGGGTGTTCAAACAACAACATTTGAATTTCATTAGTGAATTTCGCCCATTGCATTGCGCCCTCACCCGTAGGCAGATAGGCGCTGATAGCCTTATTTAATGCGGCTTTTAGCGCACATGTTTGAATGTTTGGATTGTTATCCAAACGCAAAAACCAGCTATTTTCATGCCAAAAAAAGCTTTTTCCATCAACGCCAAAATGCTGATTAAATAAGGCTGTCAGCGCACTTATTTCATCAGCCTCTAAAAGCAACGGCGCTGGCGTGGCCAAGCTAAAACTATCGCGTTGCAGCACCAAATGCACAGGCGCAGCATATAGCCAATAGCCGCCGCTAGCCTTGTTTTTAACCTTGTTTTGTATTAAAGCCCAAGCCATTGCAGCGTTAGGTTTTTTGGGTGAAAAAAGGTTTTTAATAAAAGCGAGCATGGCGCTATTTTAGCATTTAAGCCGCACAAATAACGCCCAATAAAAAAGCCACCTTGCGGTGGCTTTTTGTCTTACTTAATGATTGCTAACTTAGCGATTGCTAGTTATTACCAGTAGTCATGTTCCTGATCATCATGGTCGTTATCATGATGCTTTTTCCAACCGCGATGTTTGCCCTGGTTTTCGCCACGGTTCCAATCTTGGCGGTCGTCGTTGCCATCGTTATAACTCACTTGCGACACGCGGCCATTCGACCTAACTTGTACGCTCACTGGTATAAAACGGCCAGGGTCGTTATCCGTAACGGTTGAATATTGACGGCCGTTATACTCGTAATTTACCAAATAACCTGCTGGCACATTTTGCCAGTTATCCACGCTTACACAGCGCTCTACTGGGCGCGATTCAACACGCTCACGCTCACGCTCACGATCACCATAACCATAACCACGGTCATTATCGACACGGTCACCCACGATAGCACCAATACCAGCACCTACCGCAGCAGCAGCCACTTTACCGTTGCCTCGACCCACTGTGTGACCTAATAAACCACCAGCTACACCACCAAGAATCGCACCGCCTATTGAACGGTCGCGCGGTTCATAAACACTTTCACGCACATACTCTGTACGACATTCTTGGCGCGGGCTGTTTACGCGCTGTAATTGTGGTGTTACCGAAATAACACGAGCGCGGTCTACATAATTATCATCTGCATAGGCAGTGTTAATTAAGCCTGGCAATGCCATTGTTGCTGTCATTAAACCTAATAATAATTTGTTACGCATTTTGCTTCTCCTGGTTTTCTTTTTTAAAGATAATCTCTGCGGTTTTAAAATTTGTGCAGATGAGCGAATAACGAGACAGCTTTGAGTTTGATGACCGCTAATTGTTAATAAACTGTAACTAATGATTTTACTTAGCTTTACAATCGGTTTTCTTTTTTGTAAGTTTGCATATGTATTGTCGACTAATGTGACTTCAGTTACTGTGCACGCACTAATTGCGCCTATACTGGTCACAACTATTATTAGTTAATTATGGAGTTCATGATGAAAAAAATACTCACTTGCTTTGCCTTACTTTTCACCAGCATTGTCCTTGCAGGCGAACCTGCAAAGGGAGAGTTAGGTAGCAATTGCACCACTGGCTTATCAGAAGGCATTGTATTTAAAACCAATTGTAGTGTCAGCGAGGTTTATAAAGGCAAAACCTATTGCTTTAGTGGTCAAGAAGCGAAAGCGGAATTTTTAAAAAACCCTGAAGAAACCATCAATAAAGCCAAAATCTTCTATGAAAAAAGTACAAATGATAAAAACAGCATGAAGGAAATGGATGCTGCGCCAATGCAAGAAAAAAGTAGCATGAAGGAAATAGAAGTGGCGCGCACCAAAATCAGCCAAGCAGATGCGCTAGCACAAATCAACAGCAAAACCTGCGATTTAAGTAATAAAGACGCGGGTTATTTGGTATTTAACGGCATGGATTTAAGCCACTGTAATATGCAAAATGTGAGTTTTTTTGGCGCTGAGCTGATGGGTGCTAATTTAAGTGGCGCGAACCTGCAAGGCGCATATTTAAACCTTGCGCGCCTAGAGAGCGCTAATTTAAGCAAAGCCAATTTAACCGACGCCACCATATTCCAGGCAATTTTTGACAAAACCAACTTTGAAGGTGCCAACCTCACCAATGCCCGTATGATAGGTACATTAGGCAATGTGAATATGGCCAACGCCACAGTTAAAAAAGGCCGTTTCGGCCTCGATATTGGCAACCAACCTATGGGTGCAATGCGCTTTGACGCGATTGGTGGCAAGTTTGCCAACACCAATTTTGAAGGTGCAGATATTAACCGTAGCAATTTTAAGTTTGCCGATTTTAGAGGTGCTAACTTACGCAATACCGATTTATTCCGTGCCGATTTTAGCAAAGCCGATTTAACGGGTGCAGATATTACAGGCGCAAAAATGGGCGAAGCGGTGCTAGATGAAACCATTATGACCGACGTAAAAGGCTTGGAAGCGATTAAAGGCTACGATGAAGCCAAAGGAAAATGCATCAATTGCAAATTAGCCGAGGTACCCGACGCAAAAAAGACCGCTGAGTTGGACATGATGACAGCCGAAAACCCTGCCAAAGAAACCTGCAGAATGGGCGCTAGGTTTTAAGCACACCTTTAATCTTGGACGAAGCTTTGTGTTTGGTTGTAGCTTTAATTGCAATATTCGCTGGCGTAACACTATTTTGAGCTATTGATTGTTGAATCTGTTTTTTAGCAAACTGAGTCAATTGATTAACCAATTGATTCAAATCATTAAAATTGTTTAACGGGCTTTTTAGCTCATCTAAGGTTTGCGCCATTACCAATTGCCCCAAATGACGATAACTTTCAAATTGTTTTTCATCAAAAAATTGATCTGCAGTGCTATGGTGCGGAAAATCAGGTTGTTCTTGCTTATAATTTTGCAAATCGGCTGGCTCATCACCCGTGAGCGAGCTTTTAATATAGAGCAACACGCCGTTTAGGCCATCAGAATAATCAACCTTGCCAATGGCGTAATGCTTGGGCGATAGCCCGCTTACCAAGTTTTTTCGTACGCTATCTACCCGCATATCAATGTTCACGCCTAAATCCACTTGGCATTTACGAATGGCGTTACCCAAATCCTCAAATTTATCACTGGCATCTTGACCAACATCAAGCGCTACAATTAATCTGCAACGACGACGCACCAGCTCGTATACACCTAAGTTTTCAAAATGTCCGCCATCTGAGCAATAAATATAGGCGTCGTCTTCTTTGGTTTTTGCGAATAACTCTTTCACTAAACAAGCAAAACCCAATCGAGGGCTTTCTCTAAACCATGTTGAGTTTGCGGGATTTTTTGTATCTTGCAGTGCAGGATTACCATACCAACGGCCTAAGCGCACGTTAAACATAGTCATTAAAAATGCGGTGGCTGGTGCTGTGTGATAGCCCTTATTAGGGCTGGCCGCCGCGCCACTCACCGCCATAATGCTGCCCAGTTTTACGCCACCTTTTGGGTTGGTAAATTGACAAGTTGGTCTGTATGCGCCAGCTTTACCGGGAAACTCAAAGCCGCTAAATAAAGGCGTAAAGGCAAATGAGGCCGCTTTGCGCTGCTGCCAAGCCAAGTTTTTGGTGCTGGTTAATTAAGTGCGGTATTCACAATATGCAAAGGCCGCTGCTGGCATTGACTAAACGCTAGGTCATCACCTTCGTCAAACCCTGTAAAAATATTAGGCTTGCGAAGAAAATGCGTTGCGCCAAGATAGCCACGTGTGAGGCGATTGCGATAAAAGTAATGCAGTGAGAATATATTAATATCGACACGCCAAGCAAAAATGCCTGCAATAAACGCTGC
>JAYVRE010000292.1:0-4209 GCA_043776535.1 Methylotenera sp.
GCCTTCTAAGCCGCTCACAAACTTCATAGCAGGGCCAATATTACGTGCCGCCATTAGCATACCCGTAAGCACTAGCTCTTTCACCGCATTGGCATTGGCACCTGGCGTGTTAAATACCACCACGCCCCGCTTGCTCATATCAGCAACGGGGATATTGTTAGTACCAGCACCTGCGCGGCCTATGGCCTGCACAGTGGAGGGGATTTCCATGTCGTGCATCTTGGCAGAGCGCACTAAAATCGCATCAGGCTTGGTGATTTCACTACTAACTTCGTAAGCATCCGCTGGCATACGTTTGGTGCCGAGTGACGCGATTTTATTTAGAACCAATATCTGATGTTTGCTCAAACCAATCTCCCCTTTTTCAAGTCTATTAAAATGACTTTTAAAAACTATTGAGTTTAATTAATATGCTGGCTATTTGTGTTTTAAATACTTAGGCCTAGCTATTTGATTTTTCAAATTCTTTCATATAGTCCACTAGTACTTTTACACCCTCTACTGGCATAGCATTGTAGATTGATGCACGCATACCGCCAACTGAGCGATGACCTTTGAGTTGCAACAAACCTTTATCTTTAGCACCTTTTAGGAAAGCCTCATCCAAGGCTTCATTTTTTAGCGTAAACGGAATGTTCATGCGTGAACGGTTATCGACCGCGGTTGGGCAATGATAAAAATCGGTAGCATCTAAATAATCGTACAACATATTGGCTTTAGTAATGTTGATTTTTTCCATCTCCGCCAAGCCGCCTTTAGCCTTAAGCAGTTTAAATACTAGGCCAGAAACATAGATGGCATAAGTAGGCGGAGTGTTGTACATGGATTCGTTATCAGCCTGCACCTTGTAATCAGACATAGCAGCAGTGCCAGCAGGCACTTCGCCCAGTAAATCTTCACGCACAATCACAATCGCCAAACCTGCTGGGCCGATATTTTTTTGTGAACCTGCATAAATTAGCGCATATTTACTCACGTCAATCGGGCGTGACAAAATGTGCGAAGACATATCAGCTACCAGTGGAACGCTTCCAACATCTGGTGTCCAAAAAATCTCTACGCCACCAATGGTTTCGTTTGAGCAGTAATGCACGTAAGCCGCATCTGGATTAAGCTTCCACTGATCTTGGGTTGGTGCATAACTAAAATTTTTATCTGCTGATGTTGCAACCACGTTTACTTCGCAATATTTTTTAGCCTCAGCAATGGCTTTTTTTGACCACTCACCTGTGTTCAGGTAATCAGCTGATTTTTTGCCGCGCAGCAAGTTGATAGGAATATTTGAGAACTGAGTTGAAGCACCACCTTGCAAAAACAACACTTTATAATTGGCAGGAATGCCCATCAATTCACGCAAATCAGCCTCAGCCTCAGCTGCAATGCTCATAAATTCTTTGCCGCGATGGCTCATTTCCATCACAGACATACCTGAACCATGCCAATCTAGCATCTCGGCTTGCGCTTGCTGTAACACTTCTTTTGGCAATACCGCTGGCCCTGCAGAAAAATTGTAAATCGTTGTCATTGCTTACTTTTCCTTCAACTAAATAAATTGTAAAAAAATTAAATCATCCAAAATTATTCTTCAACTTGCTACTTCTGGCTCATCGTCGTCAGTTTCAACGATTTTCTCTAAACCTGAGAGCTTTTCGCCTTCACCTAAGTTAATAAGCGTCACGCCTTGTGTGGCGCGGCCTAACTCGCGAATCTCTTTAACCCGCGTGCGAATCAGCACGCCGCCTGTGGTGATGAGCATAATTTCATCATCCTCGTTCACTAATTTTGCTGCAACCACCAAACCGTTACGCTCGCTTACCGCGATGGCTTTTACGCCTTGCGTACCGCGGCCAGAATGGCGGAAGTCGGCCAATACCGTGCGCTTGCCATAGCCATTTTCTGTAGCCACCAACACGGTTTGCTGATCATTATCGGCAATTAGCAATGACAATACTTGCTGTTTAGCAGCCAATTTCATGCCGCGCACACCGCGTGTGGCACGACCCATTGGGCGGACGTCATTTTCAGTAAACCACACAGCTTTACCGCCATTGGAAACCAGCACAATATCATTTGCGCCATTGGTCACTTCCGCGCCAATTAGGTAATCATCATCATCTAAATTAATGGCGATAATGCCTGATTTACGCGGGTTGGCAAATTCGGTTAAGGCGGTTTTTTTCACTGTGCCTTGCGCGGTCGCCATAAAAATAAAGTGGTTTTCGTCGAACTCTTTTACTGCTAAAATCGCGTTGATTTTTTCACCTTCTTCTAGCGGGAACAGATTAACAATCGGCTTGCCACGCCCTATTCTACTGCCTTGTGGCACTTCATACACTTTAAGCCAATACACACGACCACGACTTGAGAAACATAAAATATAATCGTGCGTATTAGCCACAAACATTTTATCGATAAAGTCATCTTCTTTGGTTGGCGCCGCAGTTTTACCACGACCACCACGACGTTGTGCGCGGTATTCATCTAGCGGTTGCGATTTCACATAACCCGTGTGCGACAGCGTGACCACCACGTCCGTCGGCGTGATTAAATCTTCTAGCGATAAATCTTGCGCGTTTGCCACAATCTCGCTGCGGCGCTTGTCGCCAAACTGTTTGCGAATTTCGTTCAGCTCATCGGTGATAATCGTCGTCACGCGCGATGGCGTGGCTAAAATATTCAGCAAATCGGCAATAATATCCATTACCTCTTTGTACTCGCTAACAATTTTGTCTTGCTCTAAGCCAGTCAAGCGTTGCAGGCGCATTTGCAAAATTTCTTGCGCTTGCACGTCGCTTAAACGATAGCCATTTGGCGTTAAACCAAAATCAATTGACAAACCTTCTGGGCGTGACGCTTCCATCGCCGCGCGTTTGAGCATTTCTTCCACCACTGGCGATTTCCAAATTTTCGCCATCAAATCCACTTTGGCTTCTGGCGGCGTTGGCGCAGCTTTAATCAGCGCAATCATCTCATCCACATTGGCCAGCGCAACCGCCAAACCTTCTAACACATGACCGCGCGCACGGGCTTTTTTCAGCTCGAAAACAGTACGGCGCGTAATCACCTCGCGGCGATGTCTTAGAAACGCTTCCAGCATTTGTTTCAGGTTCAGCAAACGTGGTTGACCGTCTAGCAAGGCCACCATGTTCATGCCAAACGTGTCTTGCAGCTGCGTTTGTTTGTACAAATTATTCAGCACCACTTCAGGCACTTCGCCGCGTTTCAGCTCAATCACCACGCGCATGCCAGACTTATCTGACTCATCTCGCAAATCGGAAATGCCTTCAATTTTTTTCTCGTTAACGAGTTCTGCGATTTTCTCAACGAAAGTTTTTTTGTTCACTTGGTACGGCAGCTCGTCCACAATCAAGGCTTGGCGCCCACCCGCTTTGTCCATGTCTTCAAAGTGCGTGCGACCGCGCATCACCACGCGGCCACGACCAGTGCGATAGCCTTCTTTTACGCCAACCGTGCCGTAGATAATGCCCGCAGTGGGAAAATCTGGTGCAGGAACCAGCTCAATCAGCTCTTCAATGCCCATTTCTGGATCTTTTAGCAGCGCAAAACACGCGTCTAGCACTTCATTCAAATTGTGCGGCGGAATGTTCGTCGCCATACCCACCGCAATGCCTGAGCTGCCGTTAATGAGCAAATTAGGAATGCGCGCAGGCATAATCAGCGGCTCATGCTCGCTGCCGTCGTAGTTAGGGCCAAAATCAACCGTTTCTTTATCAATATCGGCTAATAATTCATGTGCGATTTTGCTCATGCGGATCTCGGTATAACGCATCGCCGCTGCGTTGTCGCCATCGACCGAGCCGAAGTTACCTTGACCATCTACCAGCATGTAACGCAAGCTAAAATCTTGCGCCATGCGCACGATGGTGTCATACACCGCGGTATCGCCATGCGGATGGTATTTACCAATCACATCGCCCACAATACGCGCCGATTTTTTATAAGGCTTGTTGTAGTCGTTGCTTAGTTCGTGCATGGCAAATAACACGCGTCTATGCACGGGTTTTAAGCCATCACGCACATCGGGCAAGGCACGACCCACGATTACGCTCATGGCGTAATCTAGGTAGCTTCTACGCATCTCATCTTCTAGCGAAATCGGCAGGGTTTCTTTGGCGAACTGGTCGGGTGATTGATTTGCTGGCGGTTTATCCATTAATTACTTCCGTCGTGATTTCTGTTTAGATTTCT
>JAYVRE010000293.1:0-4153 GCA_043776535.1 Methylotenera sp.
TTAAGAGCAACGGCAGAAGCAACAGGTGTTGCGCAAGACCCAGCCAGTTATGGCCTGCCTGATGTGCGCACGCAGCCCAAGGGTGACCGTAAAGCTGGCGTGGTATGGCACACGCAAGGCAGTGGAAAATCACTTAGCATGGTATTTTATACAGGCAAGATTGTATTGGCGTTGAATAACCCGACCATTGTAGTGATTACAGACCGTAACGACTTAGATGACCAACTGTTTGATACCTTTGCGGCTTCTAGCCAGTTATTGCGCCAAGAGCCTAAACAAGTGGAAGATAGACAACAACTTAAAGAGCTTTTAAAAGTGGCTTCTGGTGGCGTTATTTTCACCACCATACAGAAGTTTCAGCCTGAAGAAGGCAATGTCTATGAAACTCTGTCAGAGCGGAGAAATATTGTAGTCATTGCCGATGAAGCACACCGTACTCAATATGGTTTTAAGGCTAAAGTGGTAGATGACAAAAACGAAGCAGGCGAGGTGATAGGCCAAAAAATAGTATATGGCTTTGCCAAATACATGCGCGATGCTTTGCCTAATGCGACTTACCTAGGCTTTACTGGTACGCCAATTGAAAGTACCGATGTGAATACGCCAGCGGTATTTGGTAATTACGTCGACGTATACGACATTGCCCAAGCAGTGGAAGATGGTGCAACAGTGCGCATTTATTACGAGAGCCGCTTGGCTAAGGTGCAGCTTTCTGATGAAGGCCGCAAGCTGGTAGCTGAATTAGACGAAGAGCTGGATCAAGACGAGCTTACAGAAACGCAAAAAGCCAAAACACGCTGGACGCAGATTGAAGCCTTAATCGGCAGTGAAAAGCGCATCCAAAATATTGCGCAAGATATCGTGCAGCACTTTGAGCAACGCCAGGAAGTATTTGCAGGTAAAGGTATGATAGTGAGTATGTCACGCCGCATTGCAGCCGCTCTCTATGAAGAAATTATCAAACTTAAACCTGAGTGGCATTCAGATGATTTAAGCAAAGGTGCGATTAAGGTCGTGATGACGGCTTCATCTAGCGATGGGCCACAACTCGCTAAGCAGCATACAACAAAGCAGCAGCGCCGTAACCTTGCCGAGCGCATGAAAGACCCTGATGATGAATTAAAACTCGTCATCGTGCGCGATATGTGGCTGACAGGCTTTGATGCGCCAAGTATGCACACGCTTTATATTGATAAGCCTATGAAAGGCCATAACTTGATGCAGGCAATTGCACGCGTGAACCGTGTGTATAAAGATAAGCCTGGTGGGTTGGTGGTGGATTATTTAGGCATTGCGGCAGATTTAAAACAAGCACTCTCGTTTTATTCAGACGCTGGTGGCAAAGGTGACCCAGCAGAGACGCAAGAGCAGGCCGTAAACTTGATGCTAGAGAAGCTAGAAGTGGTGGCGAATATGTATTATGGCTTTGCTTATAAAGATTATTTTGCAGCGGATACCTCTAAAAAACTATCACTGATATTAGCGGCTGAAGAGCATATTCTTGGTATAGAAGATGGTAAAAAGCGCTATATCAATGAAGTGACAATGCTTTCACAAACTTTTGCGATTGCTATTCCCCATGAGCAAGCGATGGATGCAAAAGATGAGGTCGCTTTTTTTCAAGCGGTTAAAGCACGGCTAGCTAAATTTGATAGCACGGGTGAAGGCAAAACTAATGAGGAAATTGAAACCACCATCCGCCAAGTAATTGATAAAGCTTTAGTTTCAGAACAGGTGATTGATATATTTGATGCGGCAGGCATTAAGAAACCTGACATCTCTATTTTGAGTGATGAATTTTTAATGGAACTCAAAAATTATGAACACAAAAATATTGCCTTAGAAGTGCTTAAAAAACTACTGAATGAAGAAATCAAAGTACGTGAGCGTTTAAATGTAGTGCAAGGCCGCAGTTTAATGGAAATGCTGCAAAACTCGATTAAGCGTTATCAAAATAAAATCATTACTGCGGCTGAATTGATGGATGAGTTAATCAAGGTCAGCAAAGAAATTGTGCATGGAGACAGTGAAGCTGAACGCTTAAAACTTAGCCCGCTTGAATTTGCTTTTTATACTGCCGTCGCCAACAACGATAGCGCACGTGAATTGATGCAACAAGATAAATTGCGTGAACTAGCAGTCGTGCTACTCCAACGTGTACGTGAGAATGCCTCGATTGATTGGACAATAAAAGAGAGTGTAAAAGCCAAATTGAAAGTTATTGTAAAACGTACTTTAAGGCAATTTGGTTATCCACCTGATATGGAATTGCTGGCTACTGAAACAGTTTTAAAACAAGCGGAAATGATTGCAAATGAGCTTGCTATGCGCTAATACAATTTAGCGTTTTACGGATTTTAACACTAGACGTTGCCAGTGCTTTTTCAGCAGACTTCTTAACGCCTTCTATCGCCGTAGATGAAAGCACATTAACATGCAAAGCACGTTCGTAACCTTTTACGTTACTAAGATACGGGTTCTGTTGCAGTAATGAATTTGTAGTATTTAGTGCGGTAAAGCTAAATTACAACATGCGCGTATGTCAGGTGGTAACTGGGGAGTTCATTATTTTCGCAGACACGAAACAGAATACGGTGCCAAAAGCATTGCATTTATTCACTTGTTTTACCTGGAGGTAAGCTAACTCATTGTAATTGGAGGCAATATGACAGCCTTGCGCTGCACACAGAAATTGCTGGCTGTGATGAAAGTTACACGCAGCAAACAAGCGATGCCCGAGTTAAACAGCGGGGGTGCAAACCGCTTGGGTGATTGGTCACTTAACCTATTGCACACAAGCCCCAAGCTGGTGGTGGCAGTATGTGAACATGGCCGTTTAGGGCTTGTGCTAGAAGCCGCGCCATACGCCACTTTGCCACAACGTTTTGTAGCGGCAGTGAACAATCAATTGTTAGCTATTGGTGTGTCGCCAGAACTAGCACAACGTGAATGCGATGCCATGCAGCCCTTAACCATTATCCCCACCACGCCGTATGCCAACCGCTTGAGTTTGCAAGCCAACCTAAAGGATTATGCGTGGCTGGTAGAAGATTATATGGCCGAGGGCAATAACTCGCTGACTGTTATCAACGCACGGTTAGCAGATAGCATTGTCGGCATCAATGGTAAGTTGGATTTTCCTAATAAGTTTGTACGCAATTTACTGTTGTAATCAGCCCGTAATATGCACAGAAAGGAGCGAGCAATATATGAGCAAACCACTCCCAGAGTGGCTTAATATTATTTTACGATTTTAGTCTCTGGCATAGCAGATGAGTGATGGTGCGCAATTAGCCATTTTCCATCTTTAAATTGGTAAACAAAGGTGTATCGTGCAGATACTTTTTTGTCGCCTTTCAAACTAAAGGTGTAAGTGCCTACGTCTTGCGCGATATTGCAACCAACTTTGATGGTTCTTGTGTCAATAACGCCACTAGGCTCTATTTTTAAGAATTGCACAAAATAATCATCAATTTCGGCATGAGTAGTTCTGGGCTTGTTTGAAACAGTGGCAAGCAATACGGCGTCACTTGCGTAGTTAGCTGTTACTTTGTGAGAATCTAGCGTTTTTAATGAAGTATTCCAACGATCAAATAATGCGGCGATAGTGGCCTGATCTGTGTGTTCACAATGTTCTTTAGTAGCGTAGGCTGCGGTTGGAAGTGCGAGTACTGATATGCCGAGTGCTGATGTGACGAGTGCTGCTATGCTTAATTTATTGATAACATTCATTTTCAATCTTCTCCATAAAATAAAAAACAAACAAATACTGTGTAAAAAGGTATTTATTTAATGGTATTGATTGTAAATAACGGTGATGAACGTTAACTACTCAAACAAATGAACAAAAACTGTGAGCAACATTAATACAACATGAACAAGCTAGTTTGCAGGTGCTTCTAATCTGTAGCCAAGACCACGCTGCGTGTGAATAAGTGATACGGAATAACCTTCGTCTACCTTACTACGCAAACGCCTGATATAAACATCAACAATATTAGTCAGTGGGTCTTCATTCACGCCCCAGACATTGGCAAGGATACGCTCACGACTATAAAGCCTGCCTGGTGCTGACATCAATAGTTCAAGCACGGCAAGCTCTTTGGAAGTAAGCGGAATTAAGTTTCCATCTCTGGTAACGCGCATCGTGTCT
>JAYVRE010000294.1:0-4086 GCA_043776535.1 Methylotenera sp.
AAACAGCGACGCTTGGAAGGTAAGACGATTCGTGGGCAGGTGAAGCAATTGCGCGGTAAAATAGCGGGGGATTAATACACTTATCGGCACCGTTCATGGTGAGCCTGTCGAACCATGGGGAGTATCGTGCACCCTTCGACAGGCTCAGGGCAAGCGGTTTGTATTTAAAATGGTTTCTTTGCTGCGCTCAATGTCGGCGTGGGTGGTTGTAAGACTTGCGGTTTTGACGCAAGCAATAAATAATGAATTAACATGAATCTTTTAGCACTTGATACCTCTAGCGAATTTTTGTCGCTCGCCTTGCAGCTTGGCGATAAAACTTACGCGCATTATCAACATGCAGGGCAAGCCGCGTCGCAGCTAGTGTTGCCGCAAATTCAAGCTTTGTTAGATTCCGCCAATATTAAGTTGCAAGATTTAGACGGTATTGCGTTTGGTGCTGGGCCTGGTGCGTTTACGGGCGTGCGCGTGGCATGCGGCGTGGCGCAGGGTTTGGGGTTTGGCGCGGGTTTGCCTGTGCATGGCGTGAATACCTTGTTGGCGCTGGCGCAAACCAGTGGCGAGGATAAAGTGATTGCCTGCTTAGATGCGCGTATGGGTGAGATTTATCACGCGGCTTTTGTGCGTGAAAATGGCGAATGGTTTGAACAAAGTGCGACTAGGGTATGTAAGCCAGAAGCCGCGCCAGTGTTGGAGGGTGTTTGGGCAGGCGTAGGTAGTGGCTGGGCGGCTTATGGTGAAGCGTTAAGTCAAATTTATGCGCAAAACTTGGCACAAGTTTTACCCAATGCTACGCCAACGGCGCAAGCTATTTTGCAGCTGGCAGCGCCAATTTTTGCAGCTGGCACAGCCAAACCAGCCAGTGAAGCTGCGCCAATTTATATTCGTAACCGCGTAGCGCTGACCACGCAGGAGCGCGCAGAAGGCTTGCGATTATGAGCGCACAACTCAAACCAAATTTATCACTTCGCCCCATGCGCGACGACGATTTAGACGCGATTATGCAAATTGAGCCGACGATTTACAGCCACCCGTGGACGCGCGGCAATTTTAGTGATTCGCTTAATTCGGGTTATAGCGCTTGGGTTTTAGAAACAGATGACGAAATAATAGGTTATGCTTTGTTGATGATGGTGATGGATGAAGCGCATCTGTTAAATTTAAGTATCGCCAAATCTGAGCAAAAACAAGGCTTAGGACGTTATTTGTTGGAGCATATGATTAGCACTGCCAAACAATACAAGGCTGTAAATATGTTTTTAGAAGTGCGCACAAGCAATGTTTCGGCGATTGCTTTGTATGAGAATATGGGCTTTAGCGAAATGGCCTTGCGGCGTGGCTATTACCCTTCAGAGCATGGCCGTGAGGATGCGGTTTTGATGGGGTTAGCATTATGATGACACGCGAAGATATGCTGCGCGAATTGGAGTTGTTGCCAGTGTGGCAATTGCGCGTGCCTGTGCCTGCGCAACCTCAGCCTGCTGAAACAGCGCCAGTCGTTAATCCAATAATTGCAGTGCCAGCTAAAATACCTGGCGCACAAAATGCGTTTAATTTAACTTTATCAGCAGACAAAAAATGGGCGTTTATCATGCTTGCAAGCCCCGATTTACCTGCCTTGCAGAGCAGTCTTTTTAACAATATTTTGCTGGCTTTAAAAATTGATAAAACCAATAAAAGCGTGCTTACAAGCCTAGTGGATATTCAGGCAAAGGTGATTATTGCGATGGGCGAAACTACAGCGCAGCAGTTGTTAAATAGCACAGAATCGATTGAATTATTGCGCGGTAAAACGCATACTTTTGAAAACATTCCGTTAATAGTGACCTACCATCCGCATGATATGCTGCAAAATCTGGCAAACAAGGCTAAAACGTGGGATGATTTGTGCATGGCGATGGAAATTATGCGTGCTTGAATTTGAAAAAATTAGCCTCATCTAGCAATAAATATTTTAAAACATTTATAGGAGTTAAAAATGCGCACTTTTTGGACGAAATTATTACCAGTTATATTGCTTCTGAGCACTACTCTTGGCCTTTCTGGCTGCGGCTATAACGCTTTTCAAAGTTTGGATGAAGAGGCTAAAGGCAGTTGGTCTGAGGTGCTAAACCAGTATCAACGCCGTGCCGATTTGGTACCAAACTTAGTGAACGTGGTGAAAGGTTACGCCGAGCACGAAAAAGAAGTGCTGACTGACGTGGCGAACGCACGCAGTAAAGTGGGCAGTATGCAAATTACACCAGAATTATTGAACGACCCAGAGGCGTTTGCTAGGTTTCAGGCTGCGCAAGGACAAATGACCAGCGCTTTATCACGCTTGATGGCGGTGGTTGAAAATTATCCAAACTTGAAAGCTGACCAAGGCTTTAGAGATTTACAAGCGCAGTTAGAAGGTACTGAAAACCGCATCACCGTGGCGCGTAACCGTTATATTGCTTCTATTAAAGATTACAACGTTTTGGTGCGTAGCTTCCCCAATAATTTAACCGCCATGATGTTTGGCTACAAAACTAAACCTAGCTTTACGGTTGAAAACGAAAAAGCCATTTCGAGCGCGCCAAAAATAGAGTTTGGCGATAAAAAATAAGCCAAAACATAACGGTTTATTGTGTTTTTTCAATTTCAATCTAGCCTGAAAGTTAATGCCTTTCTGCTTTGCTTGATACTATTTTTAGTATCGAGCTTTGCGCAGGCGGCGCTGGTAGCGATTCCCGAGCTTAAAACCCGCGTTACCGATTTAACGCAAACCTTATCGCAGCCGCAGCAAGCAGCGCTAGAAGCCAAACTAGCCGCATTTGAGCAGAAAAAAGGTAGCCAGATCGCGCTACTTATCGTACCCACCACTCAGCCTGAAGACATTGCGCAATATAGCATTCGCGTTGCCGATGCTTGGAAGCTAGGCCGCGAAAAAGTCGATGATGGTCTGCTCATATTAATTGCGACTGAAGATCGTAAAATGCGTATAGAGGTCGGTTACGGCTTGGAAGGCCCTATTCCCGATTTAACTGCCAAACGTGTGATTAATGAGGTGATTTCGCCAAAATTTAAGCAAGGCGATTTTTACGGCGGGCTGAATGCTGGCGTGGATAGCTTGATTGGTCTGGTAGATGGTGAGCCATTGCCAGAGCCAGCTAGCCCTGCGTTTAGCGGCATGGGCATACAAAATATGCTGCCCTTATTATTGTTTGGCGGCTTGATTTCTGGCCTATTTTTGCGCAACATGTTTGGTAATTTTCCTGGCAGCGCGCTCAATGGCGGCTTGGTAGGTGGCGCAGTTTGGTTGCTTGGTGCTGCTTTAGGCGGCGCAGCAATTTTTGCTTTTGCCGCCTTTATTTTCACTATGATGATGGGAGGCGGACGTGGCATCAGTGGCTATGGCGGCATTCCCATTGGCGGGGGTGGATGGGGCGGAGGCTCAGGCGGCGGCAGTAGCTGGGGCGGTGGTGGTGGCGGTGGTTTTGGCGGCGGTGGAGCCTCTGGTGATTGGTAGGATGAGCTAATGAAAAAAACGAATTCAGTTTACCGATTTTTTAAGCACTTTTTCAGCCATCCTTGGCAGGTGAGGCGCCACTTTTCGGCGGCGGCTTTGCACAACATAGAACAAGCAATCAGCGCCAGCGAGAAAACTCATGCGGGTGAAATTCGTTTTATTGTAGAAGCGGGCTTGCATCCCTTAGAAATTCTATACAAAAAAACACCTAAAAAGCGTGCGTTGCAGCTATTTAGCAACCTGAATATTTGGGATACCGAACATAATAATGGCGTGCTTATTTACTTGTTGCTGGTAGATAAAGACGTAGAAATTGTGGCAGATCGCGGCATCAACAAGCATGTTGGCCATGCGGGCTGGGAGAAAATCTGCCAAGATATGGAAAGCTTGTTTAGAAGAGGGGAGTTTGAGGCGGGCGTGTTGCAAGGCGTTGCAGAAATTAGCGCCGAGTTAGAAAAACACTTTTCTTTAATTGATGAGCCTTTGACGCGGCTTAATAAAAATGAAATTTCTAATAAACCTTTTATTTTTTAGTGTAATTACGCTAGGCATCAACAACGATGCGCTTGCTGCACTATCAGATATTTCACGTA
>JAYVRE010000295.1:0-4075 GCA_043776535.1 Methylotenera sp.
TTTTTCTTCTAGTTCGGCCAATTTTGCTTCTAATAAACCAAGCTTTTCACGCGTATTGCGCAGCACTTCTGTTTGCACATCAAATTCCTCGCGCGAAACAAGCTCCATTTTGGTGAATGCGCTCTTTATTAGTGCATTGATGTTCTTTTCTACATCTGCTAACGGGCTTGATTTTATCATCTCATTGATTTTGTTAGATATTTTGTTTATTTTTTCTGAATTAAACATCATCTTACCTCAGTGTTTTACGATTATATTATACAGTTTAGCAGATTTTAAAAGCTAAATCACAATTGATATATTGATTTAATATTGTTATTCCATTGATTATAAACATATTTTTTGTTTGGCACGTGCTTTGCTTATGTAAAATGTATTGTTTATTTAATGTGTAAGTAAAATTGAAGGGAGTTAGGTATGAAATTCGTATCCGCAATTATCAAGCCGTTTAAGCTTGACGAAGTGCGTGAAGCTTTGTCTGCCATTGGTGTGCAAGGCATTACAGTCACAGAAGTAAAAGGATTTGGTCGCCAAAAAGGCCACACCGAGTTATACCGTGGTGCTGAATATGTAGTGGATTTTTTGCCCAAAGTAAAACTAGAAATCGCCATTAAAGACGACATGCTAGACCAAGTGATTGATGCGATTGAGAAAGCTGCCGCAACTGGCAAAATTGGCGATGGCAAAATTTTTGTGTTTAATTTAGAACAAGTTTATCGCATTCGTACCGGTGAAACTGGTCCTGAAGCGCTATAAGGGGCTTATCATGAATAAGATTTGGGACATGAGGAAATTTTTATCGGTTTTATCATTGCTTGCTTTGTTAGGTTTTGGCGCAACGCAGCTTTCTTATGCTGAAGATATAACTACCACAGAAGCTGCAACTGTAACAGTTGAATCAGTGCCTGTTGAAAGTGCTGTAGATGCTGCTGTTGAATCGACTGCTGCCACTGCAGAGGCTGTGATAACCGAAGCTACTGTTGCGCCAGCACCAGTGCCGAACAAAGGCGATACGGCTTGGATGATAGTTGCTACTGCATTGGTATCGCTGATGGTAATTCCTGGCTTGGCTTTATTTTACGGCGGTTTGGTGCGTCAAAAAAATATGCTCTCTGTGTTAATGCAAACATTTGTCATATTTTCGCTGATGGGTGTGTTGTGGGCTATTTACGGTTACAGCGTTGCGTTTACAGGTGGCAACCCGTTTTTTGGTGGATTAGGCAAAGCGTTATTGGCAGGCATTACGCCTGATTCAATCGCGGCGACGTTTAGCAAAGGTGTTTATATTCCAGAGCTAATTTTTGTGGCTTTTCAATTAACGTTTGCAGCGATAACCCCAGCATTGATTATTGGTGCATTTGCCGAGCGCATGAAGTTCTCGGCCGTGCTAGCTTTTATGATACTTTGGTTTACTTTTGCATATTTGCCCATGGCACACATGGTTTGGTATTGGGACGGCCCAGATGCAATTACTACCGCTGAATCACTTAATACTGTATTAGCTAACGCTGGCTGGTTATGGGCTAAAGGTGCGCTAGATTTTGCGGGTGGCACAGTGGTGCATATTAACGCGGGTGTGGCTGGTTTAGTGGCTTGTATCGTGTTGGGCAAACGTATCGGCTACGGTAAAGAGGCCATGACACCGCACAGCTTGACATTAACCATGGTAGGTGCAGCATTGTTGTGGGTGGGCTGGTTTGGTTTTAACGCAGGCTCTAACCTAGAAGCCAACGGCTACGCAGCCTTAGCTTTCTTAAACACCATGACTGCCGCTGGTGCAGCAACACTATCTTGGATGTTTATTGAGTGGTTCCACAAATCAAAACCATCTATGCTAGGTGCTGCTTCTGGCGCTGTTGCTGGCTTGGTGGCCATTACGCCAGCTTGCGGTTTTGTTGGCCCGATGGCTGCCATTATCATCGGCCTGTTAGTTTCACCCATTTGCTACATGTTTGTGGCAAAAGTGAAATACATGTTTGGCTACGATGATGCCTTAGACGTATTTGGTATTCACGCAATGGGTGGTATTTTTGGTGCGCTTGCTACTGGCATATTTGTAAACCCAGCATTGGGCGGCATGGGTGTATATGACTACGTTGCCAATGCTGTTGGTGAATACAACTTTGGCGCACAAATGACGGCTCAAATCTATGCCGTGGTGACTGCCATTGTGGTTTCTGCAGTAGTGTCATATATAGCACTCAAGATTGTAGATTTGGTGATTGGTTTACGTGTCTCTGAAGAATCTGAGCGTGAAGGCTTAGATACCACAGAGCATGGCGAGCGTGCTTATCACTCATAATTTTTAAGCTAGCAATAAGCAAACGGGCGCTTCGGTGCCCGTTTTTATTTGGGGTTTTTGTGGCTATTTTAAAATTTTTAACATTAAGCTAGACACACACATCTAAATAACTAATTATGTAGTTATGACTGAGATTCAAAGCGTTTTAGATTACATAAAGAACGAAATTTAGGAGCGGTATGTTAGCCAGCATGTTACGTTTGATAAGCAGAATACTATTTCGGGTAGAAGTGCGCGGCTTAGAAAACATTCCCGCCGAGGATGGGATATTGATTGTCGCTAATCACGAATCGTTTTTAGATGGCTTATTGCTGGGGCTGTTTATTCCCAAAAAAGCTACGTTTGTTGTGCATAGCACAGTGCTAAAAAATTGGTGGTTCAGGCAATTTTTACGACTAACTCCCCATTTGGCGGTCGATCCAGCCAGTCCATACGCCATGAAAAAAGTCATTAAGTTGCTAGAAGCTGGTAAAAACGTGGTGATTTTTCCAGAAGGGCGCATCACTATCACAGGCAGCTTAATGAAGGTTTACGATGGCCCAGGTTTTGTTGCGGCCAAAACGGGTGCCACCATTTTGCCTGTGCGTATTGATGGCGCTGCGGAATCTTATTTTGGGCGCTTATCCAGCCACCATCCAAGAAAATTGCACCCAAGAGTTACCTTAACCATCATGCCCACCACCAGCGTGGCGATGCCTAAAGCATCACATCATAGCTTTCCTACAGCCAAGCAAAGACGGCGCATTGCGGGTGAAGGTATGCGTGGCGTGATGCAAAAAATGCTGTTTCAAGCACAAAAAAATCGCACCTTATTCGAGGCTTTTTTGGATGCGATAGATAAATTTGGTGGCAACTATAAATTAATCGAAGACTTAAATGAAACTGAAGAAACCTATCAGGATTTACTAAAAAAGAGCTTGGCTTTAGGTAAAATAGCTACTAAAGTCAGCGCCCCTAATGAGGCCGTTGCCGTTCTTATGCCCAATATTACCAACACGCTGGCGCTTATTTTGGGCATGAGCGCCTTTAACCGCATTCCCGCCATGCTCAATTACACGGCTGGCACAGCAGGTATGCAAAACGCCTGTATCGCCGCCAATATCAAAACTGTCATTACCTCGCACAAATTTATTGAAGCTGCTGGCCTTGCAAGTGTGGTGGCAAATTTTAAAAACCTCAATATTGTTTATTTAGAAGATTTACGCGCGCAATTTGGCATGCTAGATCGCGCCTGGCTCATGGGTTACGCCCTGCATTATCCACGTTCTGCTATGGAGACCAACAAGCATGATCAGCCCGCCGTGGTACTGTTCACCTCAGGCAGTGAGGGTAAGCCCAAGGGCGTGGTACATTCGCATAAAAGCATTTTGGCCAATGTGGCGCAAATATCAGCCGTGTTAGATTTTAACCCCACCGATAAAATGATGATGGTGTTGCCAGTTTTTCACTCGTTTGGCTTCACAGGCACGCTCATCGCCTTGCTCAATGGCATCAAAATTCATGTATTCCCTTCGCCTTTGCAATACAAAGTGATTCCCGAACTGATTTACGACCGTGGTTGCACCGTATTTTTTGCCACCAGCACCTTTTTGGCTAACTACGCCAAATTTGCCCACCCTTTCGATTTTTATAAACTTAGAATCGTGGTTGCTGGCGCGGAAAAGTTGAATGAGGAAGTGCGTAAAACTTATTCTGAAAAATTTGGTATTCGCATCTTAGAAGGCTACGGCACCACCGAATGTGCGCCCGTGATTTCAGCCAACACGCCTATCG
>JAYVRE010000296.1:0-4071 GCA_043776535.1 Methylotenera sp.
TCCCAGCCCTTTCAAGTCCGAGCCAGCGCCCTATCGAAACAACCAGCAGTCATGGACACTCTTTATTGAACCCCCCAATCTGGTTGTATGGCAAAGATCAATGGCTGCTGAATCATGTGAGTTCCGATTTAACGTATGAGAGCGTTTTAAATTTCATCAACAGTCAAGCTTATAGCAATCCAATGCGCTCAGGTAGTGATTTACTGGCGGTTTTGAGCGCGCATTTCACGATTATTTTTCCGCAGCCTAATGCCAGATTTTGATCTACGCTTTCTTTAATCAGTGTTTCTTGCGTTTCGTCAAAATAATAATTAGATGCTTGGGTGCTGATGACTAACGGCTGCTCTTTGTAATCAAGGCTAGTAATAAATGGCTTAATGTCTTGCTCAAAATATTCTGCCAGTGATGCATATTTTGTAGCATCAAATTTAGTAATGGTGAACTCTGAAATTTCACGCTCATTATTGCTGAGTTTGGTAGGGTTAAGCTTCTCGCTAGTTTTAGCATGTTGCAATTGGGCTTCAAAGCTGTTGCCATATTCGTCAATATTGGTGAGCATGATGGCTTGTTTGTTGTAGTAAAAATACTCTTTATCAAACACACGGGCATAGTCTTTATCTTTATACGCTGCGAGCGTAGCAACAATATCTAGTCTGTTTTTTTCATCAACTTCTTTACGCTTTTCACCTTTGGCTTTTTTAAGCGGTGTGAATTTATCACTAGCATTAATCAGCATGATTTTATTTTTGTGGTTTGCCTGCTTATTTTTATTAAGTACCCACAAATAAGTGTAAATACCCGTGTTAAAAAACTCATTAGTCGGAAGCTGAATAACAGCTTCTACAATGCCGCTATCTAACATCCATTTGCGAATATTGCTTTCTGCTGAGCCTGCATCACCACTAAATAGGCTTGAGCCGTTGTGAACCACAACACCCATACCCACATTATCTAGCTTTGATATAAGGTGCTGCATAAACAGCAATTGACCATCTGATATTGAGGGGATAAATTTAAAGCGCTCGGTTTTATCGTTGTTGATGTCCTTTTCGTAGCCTTTCCAGCTTACGCCATATGGTGGGTTGGCGATGACAACATCAAACTCCTCGTTATAAAACTTATCTTCAACTAAGGTATTGCCATGCTCAATTTTAGAATCTGGGCGAAAGCGGCTTTCAATCTTTGCTAAAGCGTAAAGTGCGTCATTCCAGTCTTGCCCAAAAGTTTGTGTAAGGCGTTTAAATTTTTGGTTAATTCGGTCTTCAACACCAAATAGCATGTTGCCCCCACCGCACGTACAATCATAAATTTTGAGTAGCTTGTCGCTATCTTCAATCTTGCTGGCAATAATCTCTGCAATAAGCGCAATCACGTCATCTGGCGTGTATTGCTCCCCTGCGGTTTCAGCAGATATATCCGCCCATTTGCGCTTAATGTGTTCTTCAAGTGTGGTGATTTCTGAATTGTTGAAAGGCTTAAGGTCAATCTCTGCCCATAGCTTGGTGTAGCCAAGTAAAACCTTTTTAGCTTTAAGCTTGGTGACTACGCCTTTGATATCAAGGAATTTTTCACCTTCAGTAGCATCCACGCCAAGCAAATCTTTGGTTTCACCGTCAAAACCCTTGAGATAAGCATCAAAATCAATCTCAAAAGATTTGTCGTTTTTGCAAATATCCGTGAGCGTTTGGTTCTTTTCAAAAATATAGATGTTATAACCTTGGCCTTCATCACGAATCATTTCGTACAAGTCATCTTTATTGATTTGAGCAAACTTAGCTTCGCCGACTTCCTTCTTAAGGTTATCGAACATACGCACCAAACGGCTTTCAATCATAGCCAGCGCAAAAAATGGCATCATAAAAGATGGCCATTCAGATTCTTTAATACCTGAGCCGCGCAGCAAGTCAGCCGTAGCCCATATTTTTGATTCGTATTGCAGGATGTTCATTTGAAGTTACTTCATTGTTTTAAATTATGTTTAGCATTGTGTGTTTTAAACGAAAAAAAAGCCAGATTTCTCTGGCCTCTTTTTTACTTCTTCCCGTAGGTTGCATCATGGTTTGGCGAAATAATCAAAAAGCTCATTATTTCACCGTCTCTAAATGCTACGGCGCGGCAGGATTGTGTGATTCTAAGTGAATAAATTGCCTCAATGCCCTTTGGGGGCTTAACGCTGACAATTTTCTCCCACTTCAAACCTTGGTCGCGATATATCTGCTCCCAATTTAATTGCTTTAACTTTTTAAGTGTATCGGTAACTTTGTTACGTTCTACCTTATCAAGCTTTAGCCAACTTTCCTGAAACTCGGGATTGTTTAAGTCCAGCTTTATTGTTTGTTTCATTTTCAACATTCCCAAAAAATGCGCCAACGTCGTCGGTTTCTTGGGGCGGGTTAGCTTGTGCGTATGCTACAGCACGTTGCAAACCTTCTTTCACTTGAGGTTGGTGCAGCCATAGCTCATTCTCAGGAATGACCAAAGCAGTACGCACCATCCAAACGCCAGGCTCGCGCTCTTCTACAAGCACTTGCTTGCCAGCGAATTCTTTTCCAAGTGAAATTTGACCATTTAAGCCGACTACTTTCACGCTTGATTTAATTTCGTGTGTATTCATTATATTTACCCTCCTAGCATTGTTTAATTACTCTTTAAACGCCGCATTGGGTTTAGTTTCGCGATTGAATGTATGTATGTTTGTTTTAAGTGTTTAAGTGTTTAAGTGTTTAAGTAGATTTATAATAATATACAAAAATACTATAGCACTAATATAGAATTTTATCAAATATAATTTATACAGCGTAGCTAAAACGTAACTAATTGACACTAAACATGACTAATATGCATTAAATACAGCTAACTTAGCAAGTTGCGAGCGTTGCAAGTTATTGATTTATATAGGCCTGTTGCAAGACCTACGTTCTTTTAATCCGTTTGTCGTGGGTTCGATCCCCGCACGCCCTACCATATATATTAAGTGGTTACGTGAAATCGTAACCCCTTGTTGTTTTATTAGTAGCCGCATAGTAGACTTCTTCGAGAATTTAAAAAATCCAACTCAGCTAGATTTATCCCTCAAATCAGCCGTTACCACCTAAGGGAATTTCATACGTTCGATTCGTGTAAAGCACCAAATTCAATAAGATATTAATTCAAATATTAGATTAGAGACTTTTAATCCATGTATCCCTGGTTCGAGCCTTGGTCGAGAAGCCATATAATAAAAGCATCTGCGATTAAATGGATGCTTTTTTCATTTCATAAGTAGACTATTTGTAGATTTAAAGTAATAGATTAAAAGTAATTTTGTGAGTGACAAAACACCTTAAATATTAACTTTAAATCCATTTGTCGTGGGTGCGATACCCGAATTCCCTACCAATAAAATCAAGTTGTTATGGTAAATCATATCTGATAGCGAATTTCAGGAAGTTTTTTCGCTGGTTCTCTAAATTGTTAAGCGGCTAATTTACTAGAACTCATAATGATTCTTAGCTATTAATGTTAAATTGATTATTATTATGATTCATGACAATAATTTTTTGGAATACCTTATATGGCTAGACGCTCAAAGAAATCTTCTTTACTTGAGATTGCTATCGCTGGAAGCTGGGTTGTATCTGCAATATTTACAATAACTCTTTTAATTGTCATCTTTATAGTCATACCATCAGTTACAAACCCAATACTTAAGCCAATATTTGCTGGTTTAAGAACAGTAGGTTTATATTTAATGGCAATATTTGGTTTAATGGCGTGCATAAAATTTGTTTTACAAAGTAAGCAAACTAAACAGGTAAATATTACTGCTCCTCCAACTGAATTTCGTGAAAATTTTAAAACTGTATCTAATCCTACTGTTGACACTCCTAAGCCTTCAACGAAAATTAAACCTACCATCTGGTCTTTGAGTCTTATTCATCACAAACAAAAAAGCCCCGCGATTTCTCACTGGGCTTTTTTGAAATAGTTAAAACCAAATTAAGCGATATTTGCACCAACAATTGCGGCCATTTGCATCATGTCTACTGTTTCGCCAACTTTAATGCCTGTAAGGTCAGTTAATTTACCTGA
>JAYVRE010000297.1:0-4066 GCA_043776535.1 Methylotenera sp.
CAGAGGCCAGTGCAGGCGGCGCAATTGCTAAAATACGTGATGGCGACATTATTCGTTTAAACGCGATAGTGGGCACCTTAAATGTGCTGGTGGATGAAGATACTTGGGCAGAGCGTGAGGCGGTGGAGTTATCCGACACTAAGCGTCATCATAATTCGCATGGCATTGGGCGCGAGCTGTTTGGCGGAATGCGACGGAATGTACTGTCAGCCGAAGAAGGCGCAGTCACATGGTTATAAAGAAAACTAAAACTTCGTCGCAATACGTCGTTGCTCACAAAAAATCTTCGCTTACATACAAAACGTATGCCGCGCTCAATTTTTTATTCTCGCCTAGTCTTGCTTAGAACTTTTAATTTTCTGATGTAGCAGTTATTAACATACAAACTCCCCAATCAACCCCTCGCCCTTTAAGGGAGAGGGCTAGGGAGAGGGTGAAATCTTTCTCATTCAATTAATCATTTATTAAATTAGGTAAAAAAGCAACATGAACACATTAGGCTTAAAAACTATAGACTTGGCCAATTACGGACCAGTAATCCCCGTTATCGTTATCAACAAAGTAGAAGATGCCGTGCCGATGGCCGAGGCTTTACTTGCGGGTGGCATTCGCGTTTTGGAGGTTACACTGCGCTCATCATGCGCCTTGCAAGCCATGGAACAAATCGCCAAACACGTACCCGATGCGATTATGGGCAGCGGCACCGTGCGTAACTTAAAAGATGCACAAGCCAGTTTAGATGCGGGTTGCAAGTTCGCGGTTAGCCCAGGTTACACTTCGGAATTAGGCCAGTTTTCTCGCAAGATTGGCTTGCCATTGTTGCCAGGCATTTCTACAGGCTCTGAAATTATGATGGCGAATGCCGATGATTATTTCTTTTTAAAGCTGTTCCCAGCGGTAGCAGTGGGCGGTATTAACTTGCTAAAAGGCTTCAGCGGACCGTTTGGCGACGTGAAATTTTGCCCGACTGGCGGCGTAACGGTTGAAAGCGCACCACAATTTTTAAGCTTACCGAACGTGGTGGTTTGCGGCGGTACATGGCTCACGCCAGTTGACGCAGTTGCGCGTAAAGATTGGGCGCATATTACCAAGTTAGCCAAAGAGGCAAGCGCGATTAAGCCAGCGTAAGCTGTTGAGCAGGTATGATAAGGGCTTTGCGTAGCGCATAGCCCTTTTTTAATGGATTTGTAGCGTAGGCACCCTCGCCTGCATACGGTCTGTTTTCATGTGGCAACGGTTGCAGGCATGATTTTTTGCAGATAAGCCCGCCTGCGCCAAAAAATGCATTAAAAATATTAGGAAAATGGTTTGAAAATAGACATATATAAATACAAAACTATCGTCTTCGATTGCGATGGCGTAGTGCTGGATTCCAATGTGGTGAAAACCGAAGCTTATTTTCGCACTGCCAAAATCCTAGGCGCCACGGATGCTCAGGCGCAGGCACTGGTGGATTATCACGTCAAATTGGGTGGCATTTCGCGCTACCATAAGTTTGATTGGTATTTGCGCGAGGTATTGCAGCAGCCTGTTACCGAGGCAGCGGTACAAAAATTATTAGATAGTTTTAGCCAAGAATTAGAAGTGGGTTTAATGCAGTGCGATTTAGCCAAAGGTTTGTTTGATTTACGCAAAAAAACCGAATCAAATTGGCTTATTTTGTCTGGTGGCGATCAGCAAGAAATTCGCGATTTATTTGCTAACAGAAAAATTGCTCACATGTTCAACGGCGGCTTGTTTGGCAGCCCAGATAACAAAGACCTAGTGCTAGCGCGCGAAATGGCCAATGACAACATTAGTCAGCCCGCTTTATTTTTAGGTGATAGTAAGTATGATTTTGAAGTGGCTGCTCGCGCAGGGCTGGATTTTATTTTTATCAGCGATTGGACAGAAGTGCCTGATTGGGAAGTTTACTGCGCAGAACATAAAATTACTGTGCTCAATAATATTTCTCAGCTGTTGGCATAAAGCCATATAAAATAGCGATATGCAAATTAATCAATTATCAGTAGTAGTGCCAGTGCGCAACGAAGAGGGCAATGTTGCAATCTTAGTCGGTGAAATTGATAGTGCGTTAAAGCATATTTTGCATGAAATTATTTATGTGGATGACGGCAGTACAGACAACACTTACAACCAGTTAAAGGCGCTACAAACGCAGTTTCCACAATTAAAAATAGTGCGTCATGCGCAAAGCTGCGGCCAAAGCACAGCGGTGCGCACAGGCGTAAAAGCCGCCCAATATGCTTGGGTAGCCACACTTGATGGCGATGGCCAAAATAACCCTGCGGATATTCCAAAATTGATGGCTGCGGTAACCGATGGCATTGATTTGGTAGGCGGCAATCGCCGCGCCAGCCGCCGTGATACTTGGGTTAAGCGCATGTCTTCGGTGATTGCGAATACGGTGCGTTCTAAAATGCTACGTGACAATACGCCAGACACAGGTTGTGGCCTTAAATTGTTCAAGCGCGAGGCATTTTTAGATTTACCGTATTTTGACCATATGCACCGTTTTTTGCCTGCACTTATTAAGCGTAGTGGTGGCAAAATCGTATCTGTGCCAGTTGCACATCGCAATCGCGAACATGGCACATCTAACTACGGCACGATTGATAGGCTTTTGGTCGGCATCGTTGATTTGTTTGGTGTGGCATGGCTACAAAGACGAGCCAAAGTGCCAGTTATCAAAGAGGATTAAGATGGATCACGGCTTAGGCTATTTTTTAGGACATTTAATCGAAGCAATACGGCATTATTTTGCAGGCACGTCCGAAACCGATATTCTGTGGCTGGGCATTGGTTTAGCTGGGCAGTGTTTATTTATGGCGCGTTTTATTGTGCAATGGATACACAGCGAGCGACATCAGCAAAGCTTGATTCCAGTGAGTTTCTGGTATTTAAGCTTGCTGGGCGGCTTGATTGTATTGGCCTATGGATTTCACAAGCTAGACCCCGTCATCATCCTAGGCCAGCTACCTGGCACTATTGTTTATTCTAGAAACTTAGTATTAATTCATCGCAATAAAAACTAATAATCAAGTGATAAACGTGCTGCCTGATTTAAATAAAGCCTACCCAAAAATATTATGGGCGACAGTCATTATCGCGGCCATTGTGTTTTTTTGGGGCTTGGGCAGTATGGATTTGCTGTCGCTCAACGAAGGACGGCGTGCACTCGCCATTCAAGAAATGGTTTCAAGTGGCAATTGGTTGCTGCCGCATCTTAATGGTGAGTTGTATTTAACTAAACCACCGCTACTGTATTGGCTCTCGTCCAGCCTAGCCTTGATTTGGGGTGTTAATGAGTGGACATTGCGGCTGCCATCTGCACTTGCGGCTATCGCTGTTTTGATCATGGTGTATCGTTATACTTTGCAGCAATCAGGAAAGTGGGCTGCATTATTTGCTGTACAGCTTTTAATCGCTAATCTTGGTTTTTCCATGCTGGGACGGTGTGCTGAGATAGAGATGCTACTGACCGCGCTTTGCGTGGGTTCACTCTTATCCGCTTTGCAATACATTCAAGCTCAATCTAGCAAAAACTGGATAATTCTTAGCTACTTTCTATTGGCATTGGCGCTGATGACCAAAGGGCCGTTGGTGTTACTACTAGTGACTTTACCATTGTTGATAGCAGCTATTTACAGCAAAAATCCGCACATCAAAGCAGTGTTACTTAGCGGGCGCGGTTGGCTGATTTTTCTGGTTGTTGGCTTGGCTTGGTATGCAATTGTGAGTTGGCAATTAGGCTTTGATATCTGGGCAACTATCGCCAAACGCGATATGTTGGATAAAATGCAAAGCGAAAGCGCAAAGCCAATATTGAGCTATTTGGGCTGGATTGCAGTTGATTTTATGTTGCTGATTGGCTTGTTTTTGGTAGGCGCAAAAGAATTTTTTAAGCAACAAATTCAACAGCCTAGGCAGCTTATATTGCTCTTGGCAGTTGTTGTGCCCTTAGTTTTATTTTCATTATTCAGTAACAAACATGCTAAATACTTACTGCCGATATATCCCTTAATTGCTATTTTATTGGCAATTAAATTAGCGGCGATTTTCGATG
>JAYVRE010000298.1:0-4023 GCA_043776535.1 Methylotenera sp.
CCAAAGCTTTGTATGCCTAAAATAGTCGCGCGTTTGTGGTCTTGCAGTGCACCAGCGACAATTTCAGAAGCTGATGCTGAACCTGCATTTACCAACACCACCATCGGTGTTTTTTTGTAATCGGCAGGCACGTTTTTAAGGTAATCACCTTTACCACGGCGCGCATAATCTAATGGTGTAGCGTTTAGGCGCATTTTAGAGTCGGTTACGCGCCCTTCGGTGTAAACTACCAAATCATCCTTAGGCAGAAAGGCGGCAGATACGCCAACAGCCGCATCTAGCAAGCCGCCTGGGTTGTTACGCATATCTAGCACTAAGCCTTTAAAAGGGCCTTTATTTTGCACTTGCAAAGCAATTAAAGCTTTGGCTAAATCCTCACCCGTGTGCTCCTGAAATTGGGTAATACGCACATAAGCATAGCCTGGCTCGATATATTTATTTTTAACGCTTTGCGTTTTAATAATGGCGCGCGTTAAACTAAAGGTAAGCGGTTTGGCCTCGCCCTTGCGCAATACGGTCAGTATGATTTTGGTATCTGGCTTGCCACGCATTTTTTTCACCGCGTCATTCAGTGTAATACCACGCACTTGCGTGTCATCTAGCTTCATAATCAGGTCACCAGATTTAAGACCAGCTCTATAGGCGGGGCTGTCCTCAATCGGCGTAACCACTTTAACTAAGCCGTCTTCCATAGCAACTTCTATACCTAAGCCACCAAATTCACCTTGCGTACCCGCTTGCAAATCTTTATAAGCATCTGCATCCATAAAAGTGGAATGTGGATCTAAGCCAGCCAACATGCCAGTTAAAGCTTCGTTGATGAGCTTTTTATCTTCAACTGGTTCTACGTAATCGCTTTTGACTTTGCCATAGACTTCAGCAAATACGCGCAAATCATCTATAGGTAGTTGTTGTGCGGTGACCTTCTCAGCCAATGCCGAGAAGTTAAGACTGACAAGCACTCCAACTAGAACTCCAGAACCAATTAATCCAAATTTTTCAAAAGTAGAACGCATTTAAATCCTTTATCATCAAAATAAACTTTTGCACTGCCCATTGCAAAGCATATCATCTCAGAGCGTACAATCAAATATAGGTTCATTTTGCGCTATTTCAAGTGATTTATATATAGTGTAGTGTGAATATTTATAAAATTTAGCATAAGGAATAAGGCATGAACACACACGTAGTTGAGATTGAATATTGCACCCAATGTAGATGGTTACTGCGCGCAGCTTGGTTGGCGCAAGAGCTGCTTACAACCTTTGATTCCGATTTAAACGCCGTGAGCTTAATGCCAGGCACTGGTGGCGTATTTGAAGTGCGGCTCAATGGGGCGACAGTATTTTCGCGCAAAGTAGAAGGGCGCTTTCCAGAATCGAAAGAATTAAAGCAGTTAATTCGCGATGTAATTGCACCAGAGCGTGATCTAGGACATAGCGAGAAGCTAGAACACGGTGATAGGTAATAGTTTTGATTTTGGCAGGTATTAGTTGGCGCGCTTATGCGCATATCAAAAGTGGCTGGAAAAGTAAGCGCAACCGCATATCTGGCAGCTTTATGGTAGCGGTGATGAGCTTGCTGATTATTTCTGGTTTGTTTTTATACTACGGTGTCGATACGCGTGAGGCCGCACTTTGGGTACATTGGGTAATAGGTTGTGGCTTGGCATTGCTGTTTCCAGCACATTATTTGTTGGGTCGGCGTGCCAGCGGTCAGACTAGCAGTCATTCAACTCGCAAGCAACACTGATGCAAGCAATTATATTTTGGTATAAACTAGCATGATGTTGGTTAATTAGGAGTACAAAATGGCTGAAAATCATGATATCAATACCCCAGTAACTAAAGCACTTAACACAATATTGGAGCTGGAACTGGCTGGCGTGGTGCGCTACACGCATTACTCTTTGATGGTATTTGGCTACAACCGTATTCCTATTGTTTCATGGCTGCGCGGCCAATCAGCAGAATCACTCACGCACGCCGAAAAAGCGGGTGAGCTGATTACCCATTTAGGCGGACATCCATCGCTTTCAATCGGCCCATTATTAGAAACGCATAATCACGATATTGGCGACATTTTACGTGAATCTTTGGCGCACGAAACGGTATCATTAAATGCTTACAAAGCCTTGCTGAAGCTGGTTGAGGGCGATTCTGTCATGCTTGAAGAATATGCGCGTGAGATGATTTATTTAGAAGAGACGCACTTGGGCGAAGTGGATAAAATGCTACGCAAACCTGGCGAAATTGCCAAATTTCATGAATAATCCTGAGTAATAAATTAACCTGAAGAATAAATTAAAAAGACCGTATCTGCGGTCTTTTTAATTAGAAGCCGCTTTTTTCTACTTCCCTATCTAAGCGCTGTCCGCCATTAAAGCGCCTTGCCCAATAACTTGCCTCCATACTTTCTATCCGCACAGCCGCACCCTTTCTAGGTGCGTGAATAAACTTATTATCACCAACGTAAATGCCCACATGAGAAAAAGCCGATTTTAACGTATTAAAAAACACCAAATCACCTGGTTGAAGCTCATCTTTTTTAACGGTTTTGCCAATTTGACTAATCGCGCGCGCGGTGGGCGGCAAGGTTAAATTGACGGCGTTACGAAACACATAACTCACAAAACCGCTACAATCGAAGCCAGTTTCGGGCGTTTTGCCGCCCCATGTATATTTAATGCCAGTGAGGCTAAAAGCTTTCATTAACACTTCTTGCGTCTTGGCCTGCCAGCTAGCGCTGGCTTCTACATTATCATTATTGCTTTCATTATTGCTAGCCTCGTCTAGGCTAAGTAGCGCTACACCTGCAGCGTTCATAGACAAAACTTCTTCTGCCAATGTTTGTGCAGAAAAAATAAAGCTTAAACAGAAAATTAAAACCAAACGATTCATAAATAGCAATATAAAACAATGCCCTAAGTAAATTTCACCGAAACTAGGTTAACAGGCTAAGCGCATCAGCACAATAGTTTAATTGTAAAAAATGTTGCAAAAATGGCAGGTTGGCCTACATTTTCAGCACTTTTCATGAATTTTTGCGTATTCATGGGATAATTTCGGTCATGTCAGAAAACTCAAAATTAACGCAATTTTTTAAATCAAACGGCGCGCTTGCCGAGGCGATTGATGGCTTTAGCGAGCGAGCGCAACAGTTAGAAATGGCGCTGGCGATAGAAGCCGCCATCAAAGGCAACAAGCAGCTAGTGGCCGAGGCGGGTACTGGCACGGGTAAAACTTTTGCTTATCTTGTGCCTGCGCTGCTTTCTGGCGGTAAAGTGATTATTTCGACTGGTACAAAAAATTTACAAGATCAGCTATTTAGCCGCGATTTGCCCAATGTGCGCGATGCCTTAAAAGTGCCTGTTACTGTGGCTATGCTGAAAGGCCGCTCTAATTATGTGTGCCATTATCACCTGGAAGCCGCCGCGCAAAGTGGGCGTTTTGCCAGCCGTGAAGATGCAAAATATGTGCATTTGATTAAAAACTTTGCCGAAAACAGCAAAACGGGTGATAAAAGTGAGCTTACCGAAGTGCCAGAAAACGCCACAATTTGGCTAAATGTGACCAGCACACGCGACAACTGTCTTGGCCAAGATTGCAGTTTTTACAAAGAATGTTTTGTGATGGAAGCGCGTAAAAAGGCGCTAGCGGCCGACGTGGTGGTGGTAAATCATCACCTGTTTTTTGCCGATGTGATGTTGCGCGACGAAGGCGTGACCGAGTTATTGCCTTCGGCCAACACGGTAATTTTCGATGAGGCGCATCAATTGCCCGAGGTGGCAGGCTTATTTTTTGGCGAAGATATTTCGACTAGCCAATTGATTGAGTTGTGTCGCGATAGCCTCACCGCGCACTTAACTTTGGCGAAAGATTGCGTGCCGCTTGGCGAGGCGATTCCCAAGCTAGAAAAAGCCTGTAAAGATTTTCGGCTAGTTTTTGCGTATGAAGGCTCGCGCTTGCCTGTGAATAAAGCCTTAGCGTTAAAAGGTTTTGAGGCCGCTTTTGTTGACATGCA
>JAYVRE010000299.1:0-3980 GCA_043776535.1 Methylotenera sp.
TGACCAGCAGGATAGGCTGATTGCTTTGGAAGCAAAAGTTGGCATTCCAATTAAAGAACTGAAAGAAATCAACAAGCAAATGACCACGGGCGAGGCGCGCGCGCGTCGTGCTAAACGTGAAATGATCGAGGCCAACTTACGTTTGGTGATTTCGATTGCGAAAAAATACACCAATCGTGGCCTGCAATTTTTGGATTTGATTCAAGAAGGCAATATCGGCCTAATGAAAGCGGTGGATAAGTTTGAATATCGCCGTGGCTACAAGTTTTCGACTTATGCCACTTGGTGGATTCGCCAAGCCATTACGCGCTCGATTGCCGACCAAGCACGCACCATTCGTATCCCTGTGCACATGATCGAAACGATTAATAAAATGAATCGTATCAGCCGCCAAATTTTGCAAGAAACAGGCATAGAGCCAGATCCAGCTACGCTTGCTGAAAAAATGGAAATGCCAGAAGATAAGATTCGTAAAATCTTAAAAATCAGCAAAGAGCCCATCTCGATGGAAACGCCGATTGGTGATGATGAAGACTCGCATTTGGGTGATTTTATTGAAGATAACACCACGCTAGCCCCGATGGAAGCGGCTGTTTACGCCAGCTTACGCGATGCCACCAGTGAAGTGCTAGAATCGCTCACCCCGCGTGAGGCCAAAGTATTGCGGATGCGTTTTGGTATTGAGATGAATACCGATCACACGCTAGAAGAAGTGGGCAAACAGTTTGACGTGACGCGTGAACGTATCCGTCAAATAGAGGCTAAAGCCTTGCGTAAATTGCGTCATCCGACCCGTTCAGAAAGATTAAGAAGCTTTTTAGAAACAGGTCAAGATTAAAAGTTTTATGTTTTGGTTTTACCAGATTGGTTAATTAAAACACGGCAGCTTATTGGCCCCTTAGCTCATGCTTGGTTAGAGCAGCGGACTCATAATCCGTTGGTACTGTGTTCGACTCACAGAGGGGCCACCAATACCTAAGCGGCTTGCAGAGATGCAAGCCGCTTTTTTGTTTCTCATTGAGATTGAGCGAATAGAGAAACTCTTTTAAAAGCATCTCCCATGCGTGAATAAGTGCCCTTAATAGCGTGGCAGGTCTAATCGAAAGTATGACTAACAAGGCTTCATGATAACAGTTGTAGATTAAACGCCCGTTCAATAAACCATAGGCTGGCGATAACAGCAATAATGATTGAGCCACCGTAAAAAATAATTATTTTATAAAATTTTGATTTTCTTAGCATAAAGGCAGCAGGCACAAATAGACTTAGTATGCCAAGCTGCCCAATCTCTACGCCTAAATTAAACCCGATTAACGCAACCACTAATGCATCTTTTTGTAAGCCTAAATCTGCAAGCACGGCTGCAAATCCAAAGCCATGAATTAAGCCAAACACAAATGCTGCCAACCATCTACGTTTTAGTAAACAAGGAAATAAATTATTCATTGCCGCCAAAATAACGGAGGCTGCAATGGCGGCTTCTACCCAGCGACTAGGCAGTTCAATCACTTGCAAGGTTGCCAAGGTTAAGGTGATGGAATGCGCGATGGTGAATGCAGTAACCACTTTTAGTACATCAATAAAAGTAGTTTTAAACTGCTGTGCGGGCTGCCAAGTTTTGGCAGAGTAAACCAATGCGGCAGGTAACAATAAAGAAATTAAAAACAGAATATGATCAAAGCCTATCCAAATATGCCAAACACCTTCAATCACATACTCTTTAAACTCATTGAAGCGGTTAGGGGCAGATAAAGCAAAGAGTTGCGTAGGGTTATCAGGCCCAAAAATTGTGGTTTTGGTGTAATTTTTTGAGTTAAGCCCTACTTTTTCAGCTGTGGAATAGTCCAATTTTAATAAGCCACGATGCGATGGATCAAGCTCTGAAAATAAAGTGTAATTTAAATTTAAAACATTTATTTCGTTTTTACAGTGAACATTAAATTTAATAACGGCATAAGCACCATCAGTATGATGATCAATTAAAAGTTGTTTCGGTATTAAGCTACAAGTAGCCTGATTATTTTTTATGCTAAGTCTAGCCAGCGCATAGGCATATATCTCTTTTTGTTTATTCAGCACCTCTTGCCAGGTAATTTCACTATTTGCGTTAGCATCTAAGCCAATTGCATAATCAAAGTCACGTAGCGCAATATCCCATTGGCCTGTAGCCGTATTATGGTTAATATTTTGTTGAGTACTATTATTTTGTACTGATAGAGCCAAATAACTGTCACTGGGTTTATGCGCATAAGCAGCACCATGCCATAGGCTTAGAAACAACATTAAACAGCGTATTAGGTTGAAATTTAGGTTTAAGTTTAGTGCCATTATAAAGACTTATATTTTGAAATAATGCGAGTTAAAGTGGCGTCTTCCTGCTGATTTGAGGCTAGCCAATGAATGACAGTGCTTGCTTCATTTTTATTATTCATGGCGATTGCTGCTTCAAGATAAATACGCGCATCTGCTGGCTCTTTTTGAATCTGCCAGTTTAACTTTGCCAATTCAAGCGCGCGCTTTGGGTTGTTCATCAATCGCAATTCAAAGCGCGATTGCTCGCGTTGGTGCACTGTATCGCCCCGCATTGCAGCGGCTGCAAATCTTTGTTTCAAAGCACTGGTTTGTATATCGGCCTGGGCAGAATTGATTGCTTTAAGGGCTTCTGCGTAGCGCAGCAGCAGCGGGTCTATTCTAGTTTTTGTTTTTAACAACTTGACTACTTCTTGTGGGCGCTTTTTATCTAACAAAAAATCTGAATAAGCGCCTAAAAGATAGCCATCGGGCTCCTCTATTTTCATGGCGTTTTGAAAATATTGTTCTGCCGCCATATCATCTCCAAGTCTAGTAGCCATTTCAGCAAGCAAGGTTAATATCCACACCCGAATAGAAGGATTAGACTCCGAGCTTTGTACATAGGCTGCCTTCAACTCATGATAACTTTGCGCTGCTTTACCGCTTAAACTTTGAATATTGTTAGTGCAGGTCATGGTGATTAGGGGAGGGGCTAATGCGTAAAGCTTTTCACAACTTTTTAATGCGGCTGCATATTTTCCTTGCACCTGTAAAATAGTTGCGCGGGTAATCCAAGCTTGGCCATTAGCGGGCTCTAGCTCTAATATGGTCGCTAAATCTGCAAGCGACTGGTCAAAATGGTGCGTGCTTTGTAATAAGGTGGCACGCAATAACAGCACCACTATTGGTGGCTTAGCTAGCCTCCACCAGGGCGACAATGCAGCTTGTGCATATCCTAAGTAGCGTGGATCCCCTTCTTCTCTGGATTGTTCGATGTATAACTGTGCCAGTTTGCTGGCCAAATCTAAATTGTTAGGTTGCGCAGATAACCCCTTGCGTAGATTTTTTAGTGGTGTTGAAGTTGATTGAATGTTAACGGGTAACTTTTCCAGCACTTGGTTGGGGTTGGAAGGCACATAGGGTGTAGCATGCACAACCGCACTAATTAGCATACACAATAAACTATTAATTAAGATTTTTAGCATCATTTTAAAAAATTAAGATTTTATAAAGAACCATGCAATTAGGTTGTTAGGGTTTGAATGAATATGCAGCATATATTAAACAATACATGAAAAAGGGAATTTAGAACGGACTCTAAACTCCCTTTAAACAAAACAAGGTATTAAATTAATCTAACTATTTATCCAATTAAAACTTAAATTAAACACTTAATTAATTTGTCGTTTGATTTGGTGAGCCAGCAATCGGTGTTAACAGATACGGGAAAGCTCCTGTCGAAACGGCCGTATTTGCACTGCGTGCGCCATCAGTAAAGGCAGAACCATTAACATCAGGTGCAACATTTGCTCCACAGCCTGTATCCACACCTGCAGCTAAAGTGGCTGCTTTAACAACAGCAGTACACAAAACACCCTCGGCCACACGAAGACTAATATCTACCACATCATCTACAGGGCGTCTGCCATTGGGAAAGCCAGCTAAGTCAGTTAAATTAAGTACGCCTA
>JAYVRE010000300.1:0-3977 GCA_043776535.1 Methylotenera sp.
AGGCATTTTGCCATCGTCATTGAAGTAAATTAAGCCATCAATGCCGCCATCTGCGCCTTTCTTTTTGCCCTGAAACGGTTGCGCGCCAACCAAACTGCAAGCCCACCACTGAAACTGATATTTATCGCGCTCAGCCAGATTCCTTGCACCTTCCACATCTTTTGGTGTGCCTTCTACCTCAAACACAATGCCAGGGAAGGCGTCTTTCATGCGCTTTTCAATCAGCGAAACGGCCAAATGCGTAATATCAATGCCTAACCATTTTCGGTTGAGCTTTTGTGCCGCATGCACCGCTGTGCCACAACCGCAGAACGGGTCTAGCACCACATCACCTTCGTTAGAGCTGGCTTGAATAATACGCTCTAACAAGGCAAGCGGTTTTTGGGTTGGATAGCCCATTCGCTCATTTGATGAAGGTGCAATTATTGGAATTTCCCAAACATCTGACATTTTCACCCCATCAGAATCTTCATCTAAAGTTTGTGAGGGGATTCTTTTCCCATCTACATCGTGACCAGAAACAATTTTTTTATTTCCAAACCGCTTTAATGTTGAAGCTGCACGAGGCTGTAAAAGTATATTAAAAGGCGCCAAGTCATCGTTTTTAGCATAAAACAAGACCACATCATGATTACGCGAAAACTTACTTTCAGCCACAGCCCATTTTTTATAACTCCAGATAATTTCATTTCTTAAATTACCTTTCCCAAACACGCCATCCAGCACAATCTTTAAATAATGGCTGGCGGTGGGGTCGCAATGCAGATACAAACTACCCGTGGGCTTAAGCGCACGATGTAGCTCGATTAAGCGATTCGCCATCATGGTCAGGTAAGCCATCATATCGTTTTCGCCCAAAAAGCGGCGCAGGGCTTGTATCATCTCGCTCACATCGCTATTGCCGCAGCGCACTAGCTCGCCAAATTCGCGCTCGGCTTGCTCGTTCCAATGCCAAGTGTCTTCAAACGCCTCTATTTGCGATGCAGATTCGTGGCCTTTGGGTGTTTTAAACAGCACGTTGTAATTGGCATTGCTGTTAAATGGCGGGTCTAGGTAAATTAAATCGACCGATTCGTCTTTAATATGTTCGCGCAGAATATCCAGGTTATCGCCAAAGTAAAGTTTGTTCATAAAGATTTTCGTAAATTCGCAGGTGGAATATTCAGTGATTCGCGGTATTTTGCGATGGTTCTACGTGCCACGATAATGCCTTGTTTGGCTAAAATTTCGGTAAATTGATTGTCTGAAAGTGGTTTTTTTACGTTTTCGGCACTCACCATTTGTTTAATCAGCGCGCGGATGGCAGTGGCGGAGGCGGAGCCGCCTGTATCAGTGGCGACATGGCTGCCAAAAAAGTATTTAAGCTCAAAAACGCCGCGCGGTGTAAGCATATACTTATGCGTGGTAACGCGTGAAATGGTAGATTCGTGCAACTCTAGCTCGTCGGCAATTTCGCGCAAAACCAATGGTCGCATCGCCACTTCACCGTGCTCAAAAAAGTTACGTTGTCTATCCACAATGGCCTGGGAAACGCGCAATATGGTGGAGAAGCGCTGCTGAATATTTTTAATCATCCACTTGGCTTCTTGCATTTGCGTTTGCAAATATTGGTTCGAGCTTTCGCGGTTGCGCTTCAAAATATCTGCATACACTTGATTAATGCGCAACTTGGGAATCACGCCATCATTCAAGGTGGCGATCCAAATACCCTTTACTTTTTTAATGAGAACTTCATGCTGAATAAAGTGATCGCGACTGAGTTGTGCATAATCGCTGCCAGGGCGCGGATTTTGCTGTTTAATAAGTGTATGTGCGCCTTTTAAGGCAATTTCATCGCAATTGAGAAGTTTGCGTAATTTAACAAAATCTTTATTGGCTAATATTGGCAAATATTGCGCCACTAAATTTTTGGCAAGACTCAAATATTCAGTCTCTTCGGGTAGTAGATTAAGTTGTAATAGGATGCACTCTTGCAAGTTAATCGCACCCATGCCAGCTGGGTCTAAGTGCTGAATAAGCTTTAATGCGGTTTGCAGCTCGACCAATTCTATTTCAAGTTCTAATGGAAGAGAGTCTGCCAACTCCTCCAAAGATTCTACTAAGTAGCCATCTTCGTTAATACTATCAATGAGTAAAAGCACTAGGTTTTGGTCACGCTGTGATAGCGGCATGAGCTTTAATTGACTTAATAAATGTTCGCGCAAGCTCTCAGGCACGATTTCTTGACGCGAATAATCGCCGTCATCATCGTCATTATTATTTTGCCTGCTGCCTTCATCCCAACTGCTGGCGCTGCCGTATTCCTCAAAGTCTTCATCAAAATCGGTGGCAGAGAAATCATCTTGCGGCTGTGCTATTTCTTGAGGCGCTTCAAGCGCGGTTTCTGGCGTGGTATTGCTGCTGTCTTTAGAATCTAGGGCTTGATAATCGAGATTACTAAAAGCATCAAAATCATCGCCATCCAATTGCGAGGATTCACCATCAGCTCCGATTTGCTCGGCATCTGCGCCATTAGCCAATTCTGGCAGTGCAATGTCATCGTCTAAATCCGCGTCAGAGTTATCACCGTCCACCAGTTCTAATAGCGGGTTTTCTTGCAGAATGGTATCTAGCTCTTGGTTGAGTTCTAATGACGAAAGTTGAAGCAAGCGAATAGATTGCTGCAACTGCGGCGTTAGCGTTAAGTTTTGTGAGATTCTGAGCTGTAGATTTTGCTTCATGGCTTAAATTACAATCTAAAATCTTTACCTAAATACACTTCGCGCACCGCTTCATTATTCACAATTTCTGCTGGCTTGCCAGAGGCAAATACACTGCCGTCATTCACAATGTAAGCTCTATCGCAAATGCCCAGCGTCTCGCGCACGTTGTGATCTGTAATCAGCACGCCAATATTTTTAGCGCTTAAAAATCGAATAATTTTTTGAATATCTAATACGGCAATCGGGTCAATGCCCGCAAACGGTTCATCCAATAAAATAAAGCTTGGGTTAGTGGCCAAGCAGCGTGCAATTTCCACGCGGCGCCGTTCGCCGCCAGATAAACTTACCGCCGCGTTATTGCGAATATGCACGATATGCAGTTCCATTAAAAGCGATTCTAATTGCTGGTGCATCTCTGCTTCACTTAGGCCTTGCAGTTCTAGCACTGCCATAATATTTTCGGTCACTGTGAGTTTACGAAAAACAGAAGGCTCTTGTGGTAAATAGGCTAATCCCATACGGGCGCGCTTGTGAATAGGTAGGTGACTTAACTCTTTACCATCAAGTAAAATGCGGCCTGCATCTAGCGGCACTAGCCCCACCATCATATAAAAGCTGGTGGTTTTACCTGCGCCATTGGGGCCAAGCAAACCCACCACTTCACCGCTTTTTAATTGCAGGGAAATATCGTGCACCACGGTGCGTGCTTTGTAAGATTTGCGTAAATTTTCTACAATGAGTTCGCTCATATTTTTGAACTTATTAATTTTTACTGGTTTGGTTGGGGTTCAAGTTGATTGGATAATCTTAATGTCTTGGTCACGCTAGGCGCTTGAGATTGTGGAGCTTCTGACTTAGTGGCACCTGGTTTTGCCGCTGGTTTATTTTTTGGTTGAATAATGGCTTTTACACGACCAGTACCGCCACCTTCAGATTTAACGCCGCCAATCACTTCTGCGTATTCGGCATTGGCATCGTAACTAATGTAGTCGCCATGCACAATATCTTCGCCACGCTTTACCCAAGCACGCGTGTATAACTGCACTTTATCCATACGGCCATCGTATTCAATGCGCTGCGCACTACCTTCCATATATTCATTTTTGCCTTCACGTTTTTGCTTGAATGTGGTCGGGTTGCCTGTAGAAGTGCTGTGTTGAAAGCCTTCTTTATCTTCGCGCACGATTAATTTATCGGCATGAATAGTTAATGTGCCTTGCGTTAAAATAACCGTGCCAGTATAGGTGCTGGTTTTTTTAGCGTCATTCACGGTGA
>JAYVRE010000301.1:0-3970 GCA_043776535.1 Methylotenera sp.
CCGTGCTAAATTGTATTACTTGCGTGAGCGTTCAGGTAAATCTGCACGTATTAAAGAGAAATTATTCGCGCGCGAAAAAGAAGTAATGGCGCCAGCAGCTGATTAAGTTACAACCAAAGCAACACAGAAAAGCCCCGGTCGTTTGGGGCTTTTTTATTGTACCGTTGTTGCAAGCTATGGTTAGATTAGAGTACATTAATCTTTATGCAAACAGCAAACAAACTTCCATTGCAGTTCGATGCTATTATTGATGCACCTTTTGGCGCAGTCGGTTTTTTTGTGCTTAAAGAGAAAACCACTGCTGAGCAGGTTTCAATTGAATTGTTGACCGAAAAGCATGCGCCAAAACTTGCCCAAAATAAAACTGTGCAAATCATTACGAAACAAATTACCGCGTACTTTAATAATGACAATCATGGTTTTAAACTGCCAGTAAATCAACATGGCACACCCTTTCAACAACGTGTATGGCAAGCAATCAGCGCGATTCCATGTGGGCAAGTGCTCACTTATGGCGAACTGGCGGCGCAAATTGGCAGCGGGCCACGCGCAGTTGCTAATGCTTGCGGCGCGAATAATTTGCCTTTAATCGTACCCTGCCATCGCGTGGTGGCACAAAATGGTATTGGCGGTTTTATGCAAGGCAATCCAGATGGCCTAAAAGTAAAAAAATGGCTGCTTAAGCATGAAGGGCTAAACTTTTGAAAGACCTAGGCTTTTGACAAAAATCGACAATAGCCAGCTTGATACTTTTATCGATCACCTTTGGCTTGAAGATGGCTTATCTAAAAACACCTTAGAAAGTTATCGCACCGATTTAAGCCAGTTTAATACGTGGCTTGTTAATGTTAAAAGCCACTTGCTTGAGGCGAATCAAGCCGATATTCAGCAATATCTCGCTGTTAAATTTCCACAAAGCAAGCCGCGCAGCATTAGCAGGCTAATCGCCAGTTTGCGCCGATTTTATCGTTACGCGCTACGCGAAAACTTAATTAAAACCGACCCCACGCTGCAAATCGAATCGCCCAAGCTACCACGCAGTTTGCCCAAAAGCCTAAACGAGAAAGAAGTAGAAGATTTGCTTAATGCGCCAAATGTAAGCGACTCAATTGGCCTGCGCGATAGAGCCATGCTAGAGCTGCTGTATGCAAGTGGCTTGCGCGTCTCGGAGCTAGTCACAGTAAAAGTAAACGAAGTGAGCACACAAGATGGCGTGGTGCGCGTCACTGGCAAAGGAAGTAAGACAAGATTAGTACCGATGGGCGAAGAAGCGGCAGATTGGATAGACCAATATTTAAAGCAAGCGCGGCCAGAGATTCTGCAAAAACGCTTGTGCGATGCCATGTTTGTTACAGCGCGGGCTAGTGCCATGACGCGCCAAGCCTTTTGGTATTTAATTAAACGCTATGCGCTGGTTGCGGGCATCACCAAACACATGAGCCCGCATGTGTTGCGCCATGCCTTTGCCACACATTTGTTGAACCATGGTGCCGATTTGCGCGTGGTGCAAATGTTGTTGGGGCATGCAGATATATCCACCACGCAAATTTATACGCATGTGGCGCGGGAGCGCTTGAAGCAATTGCATAGCGTGCATCACCCGCGTGGTTAGTTTGTTGTAAAAATTAATGCTCTGCAATCCGCATGGATATTGGCTTGCAGAGCATGTCTTTTTGGGCTTGTCATTCCGTGCTAGACACGGAATCCAGTGTCTTTAGTTTTGTATTAACGACGCTAGATTCCGACTTGCGTCGGAATGACAGAGTGAGGCGTTTGCGTTTCGTCCCCTTACAGCACGCTGAGTAACGTAGATAAAATAAGATGAAGGCAAGAACTGTCTTAGCGCCGCATCTGGGTGGCGGCTGCGGAACCCGCGCTTTCAGCACTCAAACATTCCTCGCCACCTGCCATCTGCCGCTCAAGCCGAAGGCGCGGCAAGGGGATTGAAAGTCAAAACCATACCAACTTTCATCGTTGCAACTTAAACCCACGCCGTCATTCCCGCGAAAGCGGGAATCCAGTGGCTTTTGGCTTTATTTTTTAAGTTCTAAGTTCAAAATGGATTCCCGCTTTCGCGGGAATGACGATGTGGGTATTTGAATTTCGTCCCCTTACAGCACGCTGAGTAGCGCAGACAAAATTAAGAGTAGGGCGAGTTGCACAACCGCTTATTTTGTCGAGCAACGCAAGGAAGCCGAAGGCCGTGATGTCGGGGGGCTGCTTTCTTTGGTTACTTTCTTTTTAAGCACTTAAAAGAAAGTAACTTGCTGTCGGGCTACCCCCGACTTGATTCAAGTTAAGTAGATATTACATGGCATCTGCCGCTCAAGCCGAAGGCGCGGCAAGGGGAATGGGTTGTAAAGCGCAGTATGCTTCTACACCACCGTAGAAAAATGCACCAAAAGAAAGCAGTGCTAAAATTATTGCCACCCACCTGAAGAAGTCACCTAGAAACTCATTTTTGCTTGAGTAAGTGGCTTGGCTGAAATACCTTGCGGCTGTTGCAACACCAGAGAAACCAACGCCTAGAAAGAAAATAAGCATTGCTTGTGAAAGGGCATGGATAGGATAGATTGTGCCATAAGGCGGGTCTTTGGTTAGTAAATTGCCTAAAAATGCCAACAAAGAAACTGCGGCACCGCCGTTAATTAAAGTAGCCGATTTAAGAGCTGATAGGCCTGCTTCTATTACCGAGTTAAACATTAAAGGGGCGTTAACTTTCCATACTTCCATCTCGTGCTCAAATTTGCGAGTGGCTTCTTCTCGCTCTGAGTTTTGAGCTTCTAATGATTCCTGTCCAAAATTGATGCGTTCCATTTCCGAAAGGTAGTTTTCAAGGCCAGCTATAGGTATGGTTGAGTTGCCTTGAGTTTTAATAGCAGTGATTGTATTTTTTAGGTCTGTTATTATGTCGGTTACGTTCATTACCTTGCCTCCCTCTCAATCACAACCCCCAATGCTTTCAGCCCAGATAATATCGCGGGCTTGGCGACTTTCACTTTTACATTTTCAGCTTTAAATTCTTTCAAAATGAGTTGTGCGATATGTTCTGCTAGCGCTTCTACCAATTGAAAGCTGTGCTCTTTCAACGTGTCGTGGATGCGGCTAACCACCGCGCCATAATCAATGGTGTCAGCAATCGCGTCACTATTGCACGCTTTGCTTAAATCGTAGCCAATTTCAATATCCAAAATAATGGTTTGCGCTATCATGCGCTCCCACGGGGGCACGCCAAGTTTGGTTTTTACTTTTAGCTCGCTGATAAAAATGGTGTCCATGTTACTTATTCTCGTTTGTCATTTATGCGAGACCGCATGTGTCTTCCCCAATTTACTATGCCACTAAAGTGGCAAGTAAAGTGTGAAAGTCGGAATCCAGTAATATAATACCAATAATTAGCAACTTACATTATTAAAGTCACTAGATTCCGACTTTCGTCGGAATGACAGTAGAGAGAGTTTTATGAATGAATTAGGTTTTATCCCCGTTACTTTGGTGCCTATTGTTTGGATTTTCGGCGCGTATCTGCTCGGCTCAATCTCGTTTGGTATTTTAATGAGCAGGGCGTTTGGCCTGCCAGACCCGCGCACTGTGGGTAGCGGAAATATTGGCGCGACCAATATTGCGCGCAGTGGCAAAAAATTGCCCGCTATTTTAACCTTGCTGGGTGATGCGCTAAAAGGATGGTTGCCCGTTTGGCTGGCCTTGCAATCTAATATGTTGATGTGGGTGGTGTCCGCGGTGGGTTTGGCGGTATTTTTTGGGCATTTGTACCCCATTTATCACAAATTTAAAGGCGGAAAAGGCGTGGCTACCGCGCTGGGCGTGATGTTGGCGGTGTCGCCCATGCTGGGTTTGGCGTGCTTGCTCACATGGGCGCTTGTATTTGCAATTAGCCGACTTTCTTCGCTTTCAGCCATTGTGGCGGCGGCATTGTCACCAGTATTTGCTTGGTTGTTGCTGCCTTACA
>JAYVRE010000302.1:0-3961 GCA_043776535.1 Methylotenera sp.
AATAGATGACTTACGGGATGAGGCGCGCACGCGCATTGAATATTACTTATCGACTAAGAAAACCACTCAGCAGCCCAATTTACTAGTGAAATTGAGCGCGGAGCAAACGCATTTGATTGTGGTTGACACCGTTAAATCGCGCTTGTACTTATACAAAAAAATTGATAGCGGCCTACAATATGTGGCGGATTATTATGTGACCGTCGGTAAAAATGGCGTCGACAAACAAGTGCAAGGTGATAAACGTACTCCGCTAGGGGTTTACTTTGCTGGGCAAAAACTAACGCAACCGCTGGCTGATATGTATGGCAGTGGAGCTTATCCGCTCAATTACCCCAATGAATTGGATCAACATCAAAACAAAAGTGGCTCTGGCATTTGGCTACACGGAACACCCACAGACACTTATAGCCGCCCACCGCGTGCCAGCGATGGTTGCGTGGTGCTGAGCAACCCAGATTTAAAGGCTTTACAACCCATTTTGCAGGCAGGAAAAACCCCCGTGATTATCGCTAATAATCTTGATTGGATAGAAAGTGCTAATGCAAGCGAGCAATTAGAGACGCAGGAGGCTGAAAAGCAAGCGCTACTAAAAGCCATTGAAAATTGGCGCAAAGCCTGGGCTTCGCAAGATACTGACGCTTATTTAAACTTTTACTCGAAAAAGTTTTTTTATAGCGATGGTGGATTTGAAAAGTGGGCAGATTACAAGCGCAGTATTCAAGCAAGCAAGCCGAAAGTGTCTATCCAAATTGAAGATGTGAGTATGCTTGCTTACCCAGCGGCTAAGCAGCCAGTCATTGTAGTGAATTTTGAGCAAAACTTTAAAAGCTCAAGCTTGCAAAATACAATGCGCAAACGTCAATATTGGATGTTTGATAATAATCAATGGAAAATAATTTATGAAGGTGTGGCCTAGTGAGTAAACATATAGTGAATAAACATATTATGGTTCGATTTAACTTAATTTTATTTGTATTTTTATATGCTCTGGGAGCCAATATCCATGCGGCTCCTGCTCTAAACCCAAGCGTAGAGTTTGAAACCTCTCAAGGCAATTTTACGGTGGAACTTTACCCCGAAAAAGCACCTAAAACGGTGGCTAATTTTTTACAATATGTAAAAGATGGCTTTTATGAAAATACGATTTTTCACCGCGTAATTAGCCGTTTTATGATACAAGGCGGTGGCTTTGAACGTGATTTAACAGAAAAAAATACGCGCGAGCCGATTGCAAATGAATCCAATAATGGCTTATTAAACGAGCCTAGCACCATTGCTATGGCGCGCACAATGGATCCAAACTCTGCTACTGCACAATTTTTTGTGAATTTGGCAGATAACCAATTTTTAAACTACACCAGCCCAGACCCTGAGCAAATGGGTTATTGCGTATTTGGCAAAGTCACCAGCGGCTTTGAAGTCGTACAAAAAATTGGCCTTAGTCCTACCACCAGCATGGGTAGAAACGCTGATGTGCCAATTAAATCTATCACCATTAAAAGTGTAAAACTGCTTGCAGAACTAGCAAAATAAGTACATTTTAAACTCTCTCAATATATTTTTTAAGGATTATTCGTGGTTAAACTCACTACCAATTTTGGCGATATTACACTTGAACTAAATGCTGAAAAAGCGCCTATTACTGTCGCTAATTTTTTACAGTATGTAGAAAGTGGCTTTTATGATGGCGTTATTTTTCATCGTGTGATTAATGATTTTATGATTCAAGGCGGTGGTTTTGATGCCAATATGAAACAAAAACCGACCAAAGATGAAATTAAAAACGAAGCCGATAATGGACTAGCTAACAATAATTACACCGTCGCCATGGCACGCACTTCTATTCCTGATTCCGCCAGCAGCCAATTTTTTATTAATATCGCTGATAATGATTTTCTCAATCACACTGCGCCTACATCAAGCGGCTGGGGTTATTGCGTATTTGGCAAAGTGGTTGCAGGCATGGATGTGGTGGATAAAATTAAAGCAGTAAAAACCACCACCAAAGCAGGCCATCGCGATGTGCCAGTTGAGCCAGTAATCATAGAAAAGGCTAGCGTTATTTAGCTACGCGCGCGATTCTCGCATGGATCATTGCCTACTTATTTCCGATTTGCATCTATGTGATTCTCGCCCGCATATTACGCAGGCTTTTATAGCATTCTTAGAAAATACTGCCTCCAAAGCCCAAGCATTGTATATTTTGGGCGATTTGTTTGAGTATTGGGCGGGTGACGACGCTATTGCGGTTGGTACGCACCAAGCAACTATCCATGCGCTTAACAAACTTGCAACAAGTGGCGTGCAAGTTTTTTTTATGCATGGAAATCGTGATTTTTTATTGGGTGAAGGCTTTGCGGAAGCCACTAACATCAAAATTTTGCCTGACCCTAGCCTAGTCACACTTTATGACAAGCCTGTGCTATTAAGCCATGGCGACGCACTGTGTACAGATGACGTGGCTTACCAACAGTTTCGTTCTGAGGTGCGTAGCGCCACTTGGAAAAATCAATTCCTAAGCAAGCCTCTTAGCGATAGAGTTGCTTATATAGAACAACTGCGCACTCAAAGTGAGCAAGCAAAATCCACCAAATCCATGCAGATTATGGATGTGAATGCAGCGGCAGTTGACAGATTATTACGAGACTTTAAATGTCCGCCAATCTTCATTCATGGCCACACACATCGCCCCAACAACCACCTGCACCAAATTGATGGCAAGGCATGTGAGCGATGGGTGCTAGGCGATTGGTACGAACAAGGCAGTTATCTTAAATTAGATGCAAATGGCTGTCAGTCACAAAAGCTTGAGACCTGAAAATTGACGCCAAAGAAATTATTAGTCTGTACTAACTTTCGCGCAAGCCCAAATCACCCCTCGTGTGCAGCGCGTGGTAGCAGAGAAATGGCCGTCGCCTTAGCGCAGCAATTACAGAAAAAAAATGTGTCGATTGAAATAGAAGAAATACAATGTATGGGTTATTGCAAGGTTGGGCCTAACGCTCGATTAGTCCCAAATGGTGAGTTTTTTCATGAGGTCTCAACCAGCAAATTCGCCAAAATTATCAAAGCCACAAAATTATTCTTAAAAGATTAAAATCTTTTAATCTTGTTAGCCTGTGTTAACTATATAACCTGGTACGCTAGCATGATCAACTGCATCGATTTGCTCTGAATCTAAGAATTTCTCGGCATATTGTAAGTAAATTTTTTCACGCACAAATAGATCAAAAATATCTGGGTCGATATGATTATCTAACCGCATTTTTCCTAAAATATTGAGCGATTCTGAAAGAGTTTTGGCTTTTTTATACGGCCTGTCTTTAGAGGTAAGCGCCTCAAATATATCTGCAATACCCATCATACGCGCAGGAATCGACATTTGCTCGCGTGTTAAACCTTTTGGGTAACCCTTACCATCCATGCGCTCATGGTGCCCACCCGCATATTCTGGCACACGCCGTAAATCTTTAGGGTAAGACAAGGCCTCCAACATATTAATCGTCACCACAATGTGATTATTAATCACTGTTCGCTCTTCTGGCGTTAATGTACCCTTTTCTACGGTCAGGTTATACAGTTCATTTTCAGTTAAAAACTTGGCAGAATGTCCAGAATCATCTAAATACTCATAGCTTGCAATATCTTTCACGCGCTGGATATCTGCTGGCTGCATAAATTCGCTGCCAAAATTAATCTGACGAATGAAGTTTTTATCGTCTTCAAGCTGATGTTTAAGCACTTTAATGTCGTGCGTGAGGTGCTTTGAAACGACTGTTTGTCCATTTTTAACAGCCTCTAAAGCTTGGTGTAAATAAGCATTTTCGCGCTGAGCTTTTAGCAGTTCAAAACGGTGATCAATTAAATGAATGCGGTCAAAAATGGTTTCTAGCTTAGTCGCTTTATCCATCACAGATTCTGGGGTCGTGACTTTGCCACAATCATGTAACCAAGCCGC
>JAYVRE010000303.1:0-3955 GCA_043776535.1 Methylotenera sp.
CTGGGTCTATATGCCAAAGGCAAGCTAAAAGGTGGTGTGGCGGGCACTTTGATGACAAACTTGGCGCTTGAACATGCGTTGGCAAAACACCAAATTCCGTTTGCGCGCGCTAATGTGGGCGATAGATATGTGCTGGAACTGCTGAACGAGAAAAATTGGAAACTGGGTGGCGAAAACTCTGGCCATATATTAACGCTAGATAAACACACTAGTGGCGATGCAATTATCGCCGCCTTGCAAGTGCTGCACGCGCTAAAACAAAGCGGCAAAACGCTCACCCAAATGCGCGCAGAGCTTGTGCTGTACCCGCAAGTCCTGATTAATGTGAGTTATCAGCCTAAAGCAAACCAAGCGAAATTAGACTTGAACATGCCGCTAATTCAAAACGCTGTTAAAAGCGCGGAGGCTGAGCTAAAAGATGCAGGCCGCGTGTTGCTACGCGCATCAGGTACCGAACCAAAAATCCGCGTGATGGTAGAAGGCCAAGATGCAAAACTGGTTCGGAAGTTGGCAGAACAGATTGCGGAAGTAGTCAAGATTGTGGCTGCTTAATTATTCAAATATTAGCACTAATTATGCGCACCTTTATCGTATATGCATGCACCGTTTTAGTCTGTTTCACCAAAACAATTGTTGTCATCACCTAGTCAAATTTAATCATTAAACTGCTCTACAAACCAATATCTATAAGGTAGCTAAGATAAATTTGGCGATTATATTTAAACTGGCACGACTTATGCAAGCTTAATTATGTGGCATGTTAAAGGCAGAACGAATGAAGATGACGAGTACTAGGACAGAGGCAGCGGTTGATTATTTGGTTGCCAGTGACTTTGACCAAACATTGAGTTTTAATGATTCTGGCCATGTGTTGGCGGAGATACTGGGGGTTTTAGATTTCGATGAGAAAGTGGCTGGCCTAGCACGCACTAATTTGGTTAAGCAGGGCGCAGAGCTGGCGTATTTGCTGCGACACGACCCTGCTTTTCGAGGCGTACGGCGCGAGCATTTAGTGGCTGCTGGCAAGCGTGTGCGGCTAAAAGACGATGTGAAATTGCTCACTGAAATTTTGAGTACGGGTTTAGATGGCTATCGGTTTGATTTTTATGTGATTTCTGCAGGACCCGCATTGGTGGTGCGCTCTGCACTGGAAAATATTGTGCCGCCCGAGCATATTTTTGGATCTGAACTTGAGTTTGATGTCAATACAGGCGAGATATGCGCCATTCATCACGTACCAGCAGGCAATGGCAAAGTTGTAGTTTTACAAGAGTTGGAGTTAAAGTTACAAATGAGTTCTGACCGCATCATTTATATTGGCGATGGCAGCTCAGATTTATATGTGATGCACGATGTGAATAGCCGCGATGGACATACCATTGCGGTGTCGGAAACCAAATCCATCGGCCGCATAGCCAATAGAACCGTGCTAAGCGATAGCGCGGTGAGTGTATTGGTACCGATTTTAGAGGATGTGCTAAAGTGGGATTCGACGCAGATTCGTGAATTATTTAGTTCGCATGGCTTGGCACTGCAGGATTGGGATAAGATTCATACTGACTGGATTACTTTTCACAACTAAAAATTTAAAACTAGAAAAAATTCAAAACTCGCAAAATTTAAAACCAGAAAAATCAAAAAATTAAATATACAAAACCAGAAAATACAAAACATGAATACAACAGATTTTATTGGCTATTCCTCAGCATTTTTAACGACATTCGCCTTTGTGCCGCAGGCGTATCATTCATGGAAAACGCGCGATTTATCTGGCGTTTCACTGCCTATGTATAGCTTGTTTACGGCAGGTGTATTGGGTTGGATTATTTATGGCTTTAAAATTGGCAGTTTGCCCGTGCTTTTGGCTAATATTGTCACGCTGCTGCTGGCGTGCATGGTACTCTTTTTGAAATTAAAACACCGTAATTAAGTAAACTATATTATTAAGCAAGCTTGTTATTAAGTAATTCAGATAAAACGCATGCCCTGTACCAGTTCTTGGCATCACCGCAGAATACACCAGCTAAAGCTGGTTATTCATGCGCGATAGCCCGCATGGATATTGGCTTGCAGAGCATTCACTTCCTATCGTACATTCCCAATATTATCAACTAAGCTTTTAAATTAAATAGTATAAACTGTTATTTATCAATAAGTTAGGTCACAAAAACTTCATCTTGGATCAATCAAACTGTCATTATTGGCGAGTAAATTTGCATTATGAGAGATTGCCTTATAACAAATTGCGAGGTCATCATATGCGCATGAATCAAATGTTAAGTCGTATGCAAGCTTGGGATAGCGCGCTGTGCGTATCTGTGAGCCATAGCAGCCAATATCGATTGATTCGTGCTTGGTTTCGCGTGATAAGTCGCTTGGGTGATGGTGTGTTTTGGTATGCACTCATGTTGGGTATTTTAGCTGTGCAACAAGGCGAAGGCGTTAAACCTGTGCTACACATGCTGGCCGCTGGACTTACTGGCACGCTTATTTATAAATGGTTAAAACATAAAACGCATCGCCCGCGCCCTTATCAGGTGCATCAAGATGTGTTTGTTACAGGTAAGCCGCTCGATCGCTTTAGTTTCCCCTCTGGGCACACCTTACATGCGGTTGCATTTGGTTTGGTGGCCCTTTTTTATTTTCCACTGTTGGCCGTTATTTTGATTCCCTTTATTGTTATGGTGGCTATGTCGCGTGTGATTCTTGGCTTGCATTACCCAAGTGATGTGTTGGCGGGCGCGGCCATTGGCTATGCCCTTGCAGCCATTTCGATTAATCTAGTTTCTTACTTGGTTTTAACCTAAAGTTGGTTTAAATCCAATTGACCTAAATTTAGCTATTTGCTGGTCACATTTTTTGGGCTGGCGTGATAAAAATCTACTGGGTTTAACATGTGCAAGCGCAAATCCCCCAAACATTGTTCGCGCCAAGCAATCAATTCAGTCACGTTTAAGTGCGTCAACTCAGGCTCCCAATTTGGTCTTTTTCCTTGTAGTGCGTGGTGAAACTGGCTTAAAGCATGTTCGGTTTTGCCTAAATAATAATTCAGGTTTTTAATAAATTCGGTATCGCTAATTCTCAACAGCCATAAAATCATGGGCGAAAGTTGGGTGATGCGCAGCAGTTGATCCCAAAAAGCCAAGCGTTTTAAATTGGCTTTAGCTGTTTCGGCGGGCACATTAAAAATAGGCGCAACAAACTCAGTTAACACCGTTAGATGCTGGCGAATAAGCTGGTGCGGCCTATGTTTAAGCGCTTTTGCCACATAAGCGTCCATCGCCCATTCCGATGCGATGTGCGTCAGAATGGTTTTGTCCATCCATAACATTTTAGCCCATTTGGCCTCGTGTGCGGGCACAAAGTGGTTATGCGCAATCACATCTACAAATAAATGACTGGTGTAACCCACGGCGATGGCAATTTCTTGATCGGTGCGTGCGGCGGCTAACATTTGCTCTGAAATGCGCCATTGGTGCGTGGTATTAAAAGCTTTTGAAACAATGGCTAAATCTGGCAAGCAAGCGCCAGCCAATACTAATTTGGGAAAATTTTTAACTGCTAATTGAATTTTTGAGTGCAGTGTCTTATCGCCAACCAGTGGCACTGCCAGCAATAAGTATTGAGAGAAATAAATGTGCGTGTATAAGCCCCAGGCATTGGCATCTAGCGCATAAAAACTGATGGGGATTGCCCAAGCTAGTTTTTTAAAGACATTCATTTGCTTAAAAAAAGTATGTTCATATGGCGCATTGTTGAATGACAGCATGAAACTTATGTGATTTATTTATGAAGCTTGTATGATAAAAATCAGCATGATAATTTTTCTTGTTTTCATCATGAAAATGTCATACTGTAGGCTTAAAATTAGTAGCATTAATTTTGGATAACTGCATGAATATATTACTTATTTCGGATGTTTATTTTCCACGTGTGAATGGTGTTTCTACCTCAA
>JAYVRE010000304.1:0-3942 GCA_043776535.1 Methylotenera sp.
TCGGCCTGCGCTTTTTGCATATTCGCTTGCATCATTTGCGCCTGCTTCATCATGTTGCCCATGCCGCCTTTCATCATGTTTTTCTCCTAATTTGGCTTAATTGAGTTGGGGATAATGGTCGCACCTAAATCATTCATCAACGCCTGCACAAAACTATCTTGCATAATCGCATCTGTGGCGGTTGATTGAATATTGGCTTTTTCAGAGGCGTTTTGTTTAGCGGGCGTATTGATTTCTGCTTGATTTTCTACGCCAATTTCAACATTTAACTTAATTTTTTTGCCAAAATACTCGTTAATCGCGCTGGATAATTTATCTTGATAACTAGCGCTGGCCAAGTGTTTTTGATTCTCTGCCAGGCGCAGAGTAATGCTGTCTGCGTCATAAGCAATCATTTCGCAATTTTGTGCCAGCGCACGCGCAAGGCCAAGTTTTAAATTCTGCTCAATCAAACTGCGCCAATTGCCATTAAAAGCACTGGTTTTAGCTTCATTCGTCACTTGCGTAGACACTAGCATTGGTGCGGCTTCTGGAGCAGTCACTTCAGCAATGGTTTTAGCGGAGCTTAGGGCTGATTGAATAGCTTCAGCTTTTTCTGCCACACGCGGCGCGGCAGTCCGTGTTTGCACAGTTTTATGATCTAATTTTTCAGTTGGCGCAAACGCGCTTTTTTCCGTTGGCATAAATGCCAACATACGCAACAAAGTCATGGTAAAGCCTGCGTACTCATCTGGCGCGAGGCCAATATCGCGGCGACCTAGCAGCGTGATTTGGTAATACAGCTGCAAAGTTTCTGGCGATAATTGTTGCGCTAAATCTAGCAGCACCGCACGTTCTGGTAAATCATCTGCAATGCTGCTCGGCAAGGTTTGCGCCATGGCAATTTGGTGCAGCAAAATGGCTAAATCATTCAACGCGGCTTCAAACGAAATGCTGCGTGCTTGCATCTGTTTTGCTATTTCGACTACCACCGCGCCGTTATTGGCTTGCATGGCATGCAGTAATTCATACAAATAGCTTTGGTCAATCGCGCCCAGCATACTACGCACCTCAGCCTCGTTCACGGTTTGGTTGCCGTAAGCAATGGCTTGGTCGGTGAGCGACAGCGCGTCGCGCATACTGCCTGTGGCGGCGCGTGAAATCAGGTTTAGTGCGGCTGGCTCGAAAGCAATATTTTCTTGTGCCAATACATTTTGCAAATGTTCGTTAATCGTCACGCTGGCCATTTGGCGCAAATTAAACTGCAAACAGCGGCTTAGCACGGTCACAGGCACTTTTTGGGGATCAGTAGTGGCAAGAATGAATTTAACGTGCGCTGGCGGCTCTTCTAGCGTTTTTAGCATGGCGTTAAAGGCGCTTTTCGATAGCATGTGCACTTCGTCGATGATATAGACTTTAAAGCGGCCAACGGTTGGTGCGTATTGCGCGTTGTCCAGCAAATCGCGCATAGCATCCACTTGCGTGTTCGATGCGGCATCCACTTCTAGCAAATCCACAAAACGCCCACGATCAATGTCGGTACATGCACTACACACGCCGCAAGGCGTGGCGGTGATGCCCGTTTCGCAATTGAGTGATTTAGCTAAAATGCGGGCAAGGGTGGTTTTGCCCACCCCGCGCGTGCCTGTGAATAAGTAGGCGTGATGCAGACGCTGCTGTGTGAGTGCATTAGTTAGAGCACGTACAACGTGATCTTGCCCAACCAAGGTATCGAAAGATTTGGGACGATATTTGCGCGCTAAGACTTGATATGACATAGGCTGAACTTTAGCTGAAAAGTGGGATTTCGTCTCTATATTTTGTAGAAAAATAAGACAGAAAATTCATTTCAATAATGTAGATGCAAGGCGTACGGAACGCAGAAACCGCAATGTACGTTTTGTACATGAGGATTTCGAGTACCGCACAACGCAGCAGATACGTTATTGAAATGAATTTTGGAGGGGAGGCGAGCCTTGCCCCCGGCACTTGCTCAATAGTTGTGGCTGCTTGCTTCCGCATCTGACCAGATTGGCTACTTTACAATGCGGGGAGGCCCGCCAAGTGGATATTTTACCTTAGTTTGCGAGCTTAGCCGCAGTGCTTCACAGGATTTTTTTCTAAAACAGCCCATTCTTCATCAGAATACAAGCGTGAGCGAATGTGGAAGCGCATACCAGTGCCGTTGTCGTATGAAAATTGACCGCCCATGCCAGGGATGGCATCTAGCGTTAAATGCGTGTGTTCCCAATAGGCGAATTGGGATTCAGACATGTAAAAGCCTACGCCGTTTACTTCGCCCAATTGTACGTCAGAGTTACCGAGTAAAAACTCGTCTTTGCCAAAGCACATCGGCGTACTGCCGTCGCAACAACCGCCTGATTGGTGAATCATTAGCTCGCCATATTTGGCGCGCAGTTGGTCGATGAGCTGATTCGCGGCTTCTGTGCTATCGACGCGGGTGACTTGCGCTGTTTGAACATCGTCCATGTTGTTTCTCCAAACCCAAAACTAGGCTTTAATTTTAACGTATTTTAAAACAAAAAGGGCGAGGATTAACCCCGCCAGATTTGATTGATAAAACTATTCAGTTAGCGTAGCGAGTGATGTTAAGGCTAGGCGAAAAGTGGTGAAAAACCAGAATGTATATGTAATACATGAGGATTTTGAACCACTTTTCAACAACTCATTAATGAGCGCAGCAGCTAAATGTTAGCTTTAAAAGAAACCAAGTTTATTTTCACTGTAGCTTACCAGTAAGTTTTTAGTTTGTTGGTAATGGTCGAGCATCATTTTGTGATTTTCGCGGCCGATACCAGATTGTTTGTAGCCACCGAACGCTGCGTGAGCAGGGTAGAGATGGTAACAGTTAGTCCATACACGACCTGCTTGAATGGCTTTGCCCATGCGGTATGCACGGTTGCCATTACGCGACCAAACACCAGCACCCAAGCCGTATAGCGTGTCATTGGCAATTGCCAATGCTTCAGCTTCGTCTTTAAATGTGGTGACTGATAACACTGGGCCAAAAATTTCTTCTTGGAAAATACGCATTTTGTTGTGGCCTTTAAAGATGGTTGGCTGAATGTAAAAGCCATCTTTAATTGCAGGGTCATCTTGCACTTTACGTGCGCCGCCGATTAACAATTCTGCGCCTTCATCTTGACCAATTTTCATGTAGCTCATGATTTTTTCCACTTGCTCATGCGAAGCTTGTGCGCCAACCATGGTGTTTATGTCTAATGGGCTGCCTTGAGTCACCACTTTTACGCGCTCTAACACGCGCGCCATAAATTTGTCGTAAATTGATTCTTGAATCAATGCGCGACTTGGGCAAGTACACACTTCGCCTTGGTTAACCAAGAACAATACCAAGCCTTCAATCGCTTTATCGAAGAATGCGTCGTCTGCATCCATGAGGTCTTCAAAGAAGATGTTAGGTGATTTGCCACCTAATTCTAATGTGACTGGAATTAAGTTTTGTGATGCGTATTGCATAATCAAGCGACCTGTTGAAGTCTCGCCTGTAAATGCGATTTTAGCGATGCGTTTTGAGCTGGCCAATGGTTTGCCTGCTTCTAAACCAAAGCCGTTTACCACGTTTAACACGCCTGCTGGTAATAGGTCGCCAATAATTTCCATCAACACCAAAATAGAAGCAGGTGTTTGTTCTGCTGGTTTTAATACTACACAGTTACCTGCGGCTAGCGCTGGGGCTAATTTCCAAACCGCCATTAAAATAGGAAAGTTCCAAGGAATAATTTGACCCACCACGCCTAATGGCTCGTGGAAATGATATGCCACGGTTGTTTCGTCCACTTCACAAACTGAACCTTCTTGTGCGCGGATGCAACCTGCAAAATAACGGAAGTGATCGATGGCTAATGGAATATCCACGTAAGTGGTTTCGCGCAATGGTTTGCCGTTATCAATGGTTTCGGCGATTGAAATCGCTTCTAAATT
>JAYVRE010000305.1:0-3932 GCA_043776535.1 Methylotenera sp.
GGCGAATTTTGGCGGCACTTTGTCAAAGTATTTGGTTACGCCATCATCCATCAAAACATTATCTTCTAGGCGAAACGACAGTAAAACTGCCATTTTTAGCCATTGATGCGTTTCCCAGTTTTGGCTATCACCTATGCGCGAAGCGACGCGCAGCTTGCCTGTGTCTAAATCGGCAATAAGCGAGGCAACAGTGGCTTTAATTTCGGCAGATGCGTTACTTGGGTTAATGTTGGCGCGGTCTTCAAATGCCGCTTCGATAATAGTTTGGCGTGGATCCATAAGGCTCTCGAGATAAGTTAAGTTGAACGAAAGCGCTATTTTAACCTAAACTGAGCTGATTGCTAAACTACAAAAATAACGAGCCTCGTCATACCAGCGGAGGCTGGTATCCAGTCAGCGTGCAATATTCTGTGAGCGTTTTACAGAGATGACGCTACAAAGTTGAGGTTTTAAAATGCTTATAATTCAGACGCCAACAATTGCAAGGTCATATGGCTTAAAGCGGTGCAGGTAAGGTCGTGATGCCTGCCTGGATACCAGCCTGCGCTGGTATGACGGGTTGGCTTACTTACCAGCTTTTGCGGCCTCGTACAACGGGCGCACTTTCGGTGCCAAGGCTTTTAAATCGGCAATACGGTTTGCACTGGCGGGGTGAGTGCTCAAAAATTCAGGTGGCGCACTTTTAGATTGCGCACTCATTTTTTGCCACAAAGTCACGGCTGCATCTGGGTTGTAACCTGCGCGGGCTGCTAATTCTAAGCCCATTTTATCCGCCTCACGTTCTTGCTCGCGGCCATTAGGCAAGGCAAAAAATAATTGTGAGCCCATGCCAGCTGCCTGCACTGCGGCACCACCTGCAGAGCCTGTTACAAAGGCCGCAAGTGCTTGCAAGCCAAATTGTTGCACATAGGCTTGTGACATACGCTCGCGGCCATGCTCACGCAGGGCGTGGGCAATTTCATGGCCAATCACCGCGCCTAATTCATCATCTGTTGCGTTGATTTTTTCCACCAAGCCAGAGTACACCATGATTTTTCCGCCAGGCATACAGTAAGCATTAAGTTGATCATTTTTTTCTACGTTCACTTCCCATTTCCACTGTGCGGCATCGGGGCGAAATACACCCACTTGTGCAATAAGCTTATTAGAGATTCCTCTTACCCGCGCTAGCATGGTAGGATCAACATTAAGTGTATTTTTTTTCTTTGCTTCCCCCAATGTTTGGGCATAGGCTTGCGATGACATTTTATCGATTGTGCCAGAAGGAAGCAGCATAAATTGCGAGCGATTTACGCCAGAAACACTATCTTTGGTGGTGGTGGCGCAGCTAGATAAAGCTAAGCTGGATGAGGCTATTAGGGCAATCATTAGTTTGTTCATTGTAAACCCCTTATTAAATCATTTTAAACTAAGTAAAACACAAGCAACGCATGATGTGAAAATTGGTTGATTGGTTGATTGTTTGCTTGATGATACGCTTGGTTAAATAGTGACCTGAGAACCTAGTTCGACTACGCGATTAGGCGGTAGTTTAAATTGGTTGGTAATGGTTTCTGCCGAACGAAATAAACCAATAAATATTTTTTTACGCCAAATAGCCATATCTCTAGTTTGAGATGCAATTAATATCTCTTTGCCAATGAAGTACGAAGTGTCCATTGGGTCTAAATAAATACCACGTGCCTCACATAAAGCCAAATCGCGTGGAATGTCGGGTTCATCTTTAAAACCATAGCGCACGGTTATGCGATAAAACTCATGCAACATTGCTTCCACAGTTATGCGTTCTTCCTGATTGGTGTGCGGCACGTCTAAAAATTTTACCGTTAAAATCACCACTTTTTCGTGTAGCACTTTGTTATGCTTAAGGTTATGCAACATGGCATGTGGCACGCCTTCTGGGTTTGGCGTTAAAAATACCGCTGTACCAGGTACGCGCGGTGGTGGGTGTGAAGCAATAGCTTCAATGAAAGGGGCAATTTCCATTGCCTCACTTTTAATTTTTTTCATCAGCAAAGTGCGACCCGATTTCCAAGTGAGCATCAGCACAAAAATAATTAATCCGATGACTAATGGCACCCAACCCCCATCAGGAATTTTAAGCACATTTGCACCAAAAAACGCTAAATCGATTATTAAAAATAAGCCGATTAATAAGCCTGTTTTTAATTTACTCCAATGCCAAACTTCTCTAAACACAACGGCTGCTAATAACGTAGTAATAACCATATCGCCCGTCACAGCAATGCCGTAAGCAGCCGCTAAATTGCCCGAGCTACGGAAGCCAATCACTAGCGCCATTACGGCTATCATCAAGCCCCAATTGACGCGTGGCATGTACACTTGGCCTTGCTCACTTTCTGAGGTGTGTTGAATATGCATGCGTGGTAAAAACCCCAATTGCAATGCTTGGCGCGAGACTGAAAATGCCCCTGTAATCACCGCTTGCGAGGCGATTACCGTGGCCAATGTGGCTAGGCCAATCAATGGAAACAAAGCCCATTCTGGCGCGAGCAAATAGAATGGATTTTTAACCGCCTCAGGGTTATGCAGCATTAGCGCGCCTTGGCCAAAGTAGTTAAGTAGCAATGCAGGCAACACAAAGCCAAACCAGGCCAAACGAATAGGAAAACGCCCAAAATGCCCCATATCTGCATACAAAGCTTCTGCGCCAGTAACTGCTAGCACTACCGCGCCTAGCGCGACAAAAGCAATCCACGGTTGATGCACAAAAAATTGCTCAGCGTAGATTGGGTTAAGTGCTTTTAAAATACTGGGATCATGCGCAATATTAATCGCGCCTAGCAAGCCCAATGTACCAAACCACAGCAGCATTACTGGCCCAAAAAGCTTGCCCACCACGGCTGTGCCCTTGCTTTGCGCCCAAAATAAGCCAAATAAAACCACTAAAGTAATCGGCACTATAGCGTTGTGCAGTTTAGGCGCTGCGATTTCCAATCCCTCTACGGCGGAAAGCACCGAAATGGCGGGTGTAATCATGCCATCGGCATAAAACATACACGCGCCTAAAATACCCAGCAACATAATGTTGCGCTGCTTCACTTTATTGCCTTCGACATTGCGGCTGGCAAGCGCGAGCAGCGCCATAATGCCGCCTTCGCCACGATTATCGGCGCGCATAATAAACGCGACGTATTTCACCGAAACAATGAGAATAAGCGCCCAAGTGATGAGCGACAAAATGCCGTACACGTTACTAGGGTTAAGCGCCAAGGGATGATGCCCAGCCGAAAAAACCTCTTTCATGGTGTAGAGTGGGCTAGTACCAATATCGCCAAACACCACACCCAGAGCGCCTAACGCCATGATGTGCAGTGCGGTTTTGGGAGTGTTATTATTATCCATAAGTTAGGTGTGATAAAGGTTAGTGTGACACAGGTTGGTGTGACACAGTTAAGTGTGTCACAGGTAAGTGCGCTAATATGATTTAGCATTATCAGCCAATTGAATGCGCAAACCAATAGCTTTTTTGATGTTTTAAACAAAAACTTGGCTTAGTAGCTTGTTCTGCTGGTAATTAGCCATTCAAAATAGGCTATATTTATTATTTGGTTTTGTTGCTTATTTTAGCCAATGGTTTTTGCTTGCGAGTACTCATTAAACTCAATAGTATGCTGGTGCCAAGCAAGGTAATCACCACGGCTAGCGATACAGCAACTGGTATTTTGTACCAATCTACAATCAACATTTTAGTCCCTACAAACATCAATACCACGGCCAAGCCAAATTTAAGCAAATGAAAGCGATTAGCCATGTCAGCGAGCAAAAAGTACAAAGCGCGCAAACCTAAAATGGCGAATATGTTAGAGGTAAATACGATGAACGGATCGCTAGTGATAGCGAAAATAGCAGGGATGCTGTCCATGGCAAAAATAACATCAGAGAACTCAATGAGTACTAGAACTAAAAAC
>JAYVRE010000306.1:0-3928 GCA_043776535.1 Methylotenera sp.
AAAGAAGGCGACATCGTTAAAGTTAAAGTGGTAGAAATTGACGATAAAGGCAAAGTGCGCTTAAGCATGAAAGCCTTAATTGATGCGCCTGTGAGAGAGCCAAAAGCAGAAGAAACTGACGAGTAATCACTCGTATTTTTAAAGCTAATAAAAAAACCCCGCGTAAGCGGGTTTTTTATTGCCAAAACACACGAGCATAAAACACCTGCCCTGTACCAGTTCTTGGCATCACCGCAGAATATACCAGCTGAGCCAGTATTTGGCTTGCCCGTGAAATATACCAACTAAAGTTGGTTATTTACACGCCAAAGCTGGTTATTCATGCGCGAAACCCGCATGGATATTGTCTTGCAACGCAGGTGTTTTAATGTTTAATCTTGTAACAATATATAAAATTGACAAAACTATTATAAAGCTTACAATGACATCTACTGACATTTAATTGAAGTCATATAGGAGTAAACAATGAGTCAAATAACTGCAAGATTACCAGACGAGCTAGTTGCATCGTTGGATAATGCTGCGGCGGAGTTGCGCCGCACGCGCGCCGAGGTAGTGCGTCAAGCTATAGAATATTATTTAGAAGATTTTGAAGACCTTAATTTAGCCTTACAAACGTTGCGCGACCCTGCCGATGTGGTGTTAGATTGGGAAACTGTCAAAAATGAACTGCTTAATCAGCATTAAATCACTTATTTAATAGCATTAAACCATGTACACAATCACCATTAAACAAAGCGCGGCAAAAGCGCTGGCCAAAATAGATACACCACAAAGAACACGACTAATCGAAGCGATTGATAAACTAAAAACCAATCCCAATGCTGGTAGCGTGCTTAAAGGTGAGTTTTCAGGCTTGCGCAGAATTCGAATTGGTGATTACCGCATTGTGTACGAAGTGCAAAATGAGCGACTGGTGATATTGGTTGTGCGCATTGCGCTTAGGCGCGAAGTGTATAAATAGGCGCTCTGGAAGTCAGCCAATCATTGAACTATAGGGACTAAATATGAAGTATTCGGGCATGCGAGAAGAAGAATTAAAAAAACAAAGTCGCCCAAGACTATTTTTGGATTTACGATTGTACAAAAATCATCGGCAATGTCGATTTTTGTGTGCGCATGCATCAAAGCCAACCTGAACTGTTTGCGCAAGAATCTCTGCTTTGGGCAGAGGCCAAAACAGGCGTTTCTGATGTTTACAATTCAATCGTACAATTAATACTCACCATTGGCAAAGCCCGCACATTTGATCAATTTTTGCCGCCGCCCATGTTGGGTGCGCTAGATGGCGAAAAAATAGCCTTTATTCCTTTAAGGTTTGTTAGTATTTAAAAAGCGCCTCAATTGAGGCGCTTTTTTATTTAAAACACATCCCCTGTAACCCGCATGGATATTGGTCTGCAGAGCAGATGTTTTTAATGCTAATTATGTAATTAAAAATTCATATTTATGGAAATTACTTACATTTGAATGTAATACGTACACTACATATTTAAAATGTAGTGTATATTTATCACATGAGTACGAAATCAATCAAATTTGTCGAACTTGCCAATAAGCGAGTCAATAAAACTATTAAAGATATTCAGCTTATTGGTAACTTGGCTAATAAGCAAAATTACGATTATACAGAGCAGCAAGCCAAGAAAATTATCAAAGCTTTGCAGCAAGAGCTTGATGAGGTTAAGCAAAACTTTGCAAACACCAACACTTCCACCAAAAAAACTTTCGTTTTAGATGAGTCAGCATAAATAATGCAGCAAAATGAATTAAAAGCGGGCGCATTATTTGCGGGTATTGGTGGTTTTTGTCTAGGTTTCGAGCAGGCTGGCATTAAAACGGTTTGGGCGATTGAAAATAATCTCGCCTCTGTACTAACCTATCAGCACAATATCAACAATGTTTGTATTGTGATGGATGGCGATATACCTGCCAGCATTAAAGACGTGCATGTTAAAAGCCACAAACTAGAGCCTGTAGATTTATTGCATGCGGGTTTCCCATGCCAAAGCATTTCAATGGCGGGTGAGCGCAAAGGCTTTGAAGATGAACGAGGCCAGCTTTTTTATTACCTCAAAATATGTCTTATTGAGAGAAAACATAGTGACATCATTTTAGATGCTCCGGAGTTCTCATAGAATAAGGTTTTCAGAGTAATGATTTTTTCTCGCGAAAATTAAGTGCGTTAGACAACGTGTAAACTTGACCATTCTAATGACTGAGAATGGTAGGTTTGTTGCCTGGTTTCAATAGAACGTTCGGTTAATTCAAGTCTATTAATTGGGTCAAAAATGACCGTCATAATTGGCAACTCATCCAAATTGCTGACAACTACAATGCCGTAATCGTTTTTATATTCTTTCGCTTTAAAATACTCGTTCTCGGTTAATCTGAAAGCCCCTTTTCTGGCCCTCACGCCTTTGATTTCAGCCAAAAGGAATGAATCAAATTTTTGAATTTGAAAGTCGTAGCCATCCCCGTAATTTCTAGCATCTTCAATATCAGCATCACAGAAATCGGGAATTTTCTTGTAATTATTCAGAAAATAAATTTCAGCTTCATTGCCTGTGGTTTTTAATTGCTTAAATTTACTTTTTACAATTGGAGGAATTGCCTCAGTCTTAAAGCCACTTACTTTGCTTTCATTAAGCAAATACAGCTTTACTACAGCAGCATAATCAGCAACATTTAGACTGCCAAACAAACTATCAATAAATACTTTTCTGTGAATGTAGGCGTTGCCCTTTTGCCACCAACCCTTTCTACCATTATCGAAAAATGGGTCAAATAAATCTTGACGGTTTTTAACAGTGCTAGCGGTATCAACAATACCATTCGTTACAAATAGTTCATAAAACTCAGACTTAGATTTTGCACCAAACTCTTTCACAAAATCGTCATTAAATTTAGCTAAACCATAACCAATTAAATTCAGAACTTCATAATTTTTATGTTTATTGTCAGACATTGTTAACGACCTAAATATTAAATTTTTTTAGTACAGTTCATTCGGCTGTTGCTGAGATTGTAGCTGTATTCCAAGAATCTCAGCATGATGATTTTAAGCCTGAGATATTGCAAGATAAATTAGAGAAAATAAAAGGTAAAAAGGCGTTAAAAGAAATAGCCGAAAAGGTACGTGAAATACTGGGTAAGTATGCAAAAGACCCTGTATCTGACATTACATCAATTGACGAGTTAAAAGATTTTTTTGGCGATGAAAATGAAACGGGTGGCGGTAAAAATAATGAAGAAACTGACCCTTCAGGCAACATTATTATTCGTGCAAAGCAAATGAATGAAGTCTAAGTCGCTCGCTAGCACTAAGGCGGGCGTGGACGCAGGCTTAGGACTGGATGATGGTGATACAGGTGGCGATGAAGATACAGAGCATCATGGTTCTAAAGCCACACAATCAGATAATCCTAAGCAAAAAGGTGCTGGGGATAATCCCACAAAATCATTAGTGGCTTTACAAAATGTACGCGCGATTATGCAGGGTGGAAAATCCCGTAAAGTATTTTTTACATCCACTAAAACAGGGGTAATTCAGCTTAAAGTATTACAAGTTGGCGCAGATGCTGAATATGAAGTAGCTATACACGCGACTAGTGCTGGATTATTAAAAGGCGCAGGCGTTGTGGTTGAAGTTACAAAGGGTGAGCGGGTTGAAATTGAGCTAGGTATGCAGCAAGAATATTTAGGCGCATTAAAGGTGGTGGCTTATGAAGTATGATGAATACAAGGCGTTTCCTTATCCCGTTTTACGCCCTAATAGTGACGATTATCTTGATTGTGACTTTCAAACGACCGTTAATTTTTCGACTGAAAAACAAACAATATTGGTAGACGTGAGTTTTGCTATTTCATCCTCTGATATTTTAGAGCAAGTAGAGTTGGGCAATGCAGAATTTGTGGCGATGGTGTC
>JAYVRE010000307.1:0-3868 GCA_043776535.1 Methylotenera sp.
GAAGTCACGCCTTTGGCGAAGGTCATTAAATCTGGCTTGCAGCCGAATAACTGGCTGCCAAACCAATATCCAAGCCGTCCGAAGCCGCAAATCACTTCATCGCAAATGAGTAAAATGCCGTATTTGTCGCAAATTCGTTGAATTTCTGGCCAGTAAGTTTTGGGCGGAATAATCACGCCGCCCGCGCCTTGCACAGGCTCGCCGATAAAGGCGGCGACTTTTTCTGCGCCAATTTCTAAAATTTTAGTTTCTAGCCAACCCGCTGCGCGAAGTCCAAACGCGTCGCGGTCTTCATTGGGCGCTAAACCGTAATGATAAGGCTGCTCGATATGCTCTATACCAGGAATCATGCCGCCTTGCGTGTGCATAGCACCCATGCCACCTAAACAGCCACCCGCTAAGGTTGAGCCATGATAAGCGTTATTACGACTAATAATAGTGAAGCGTTCTGGCTGGCCTAAAGTCGCCCAATAATGGCGCACCATTTTGATGTTGGTGTCGTTAGATTCTGAGCCTGAGCTACTAAAAAATACATGGCTAAAGTTATCGCCCGCCAATTGCACAATTTTTTCGGCCAGTTTTACTGCAGGCACATTGGTGGTTTGAAAAAAACTATTGTAATAAGGCAGCTCGGCCATTTGCTTGGCAGCCGCATCCACTAAGGCTTGCTGGCCATAGCCCACATTCACACACCACAAACCCGACATGGCATCGAAAATCTTATTGCCTTCAGAATCCCAAATATAAACATTATCTGCTTTGGTAATAATGCGCGCGCCCTTATCTGCCAAACTTTTATGGTCGGTAAACGGGTGCATATAATGCGCCGAATCAATGGCTTGAATTTCTTTAGTAATCGTCATGTTAATCTCGATTCGTTTCTCAAATAGCTAAACGTGCATTACAAGTGTTTTCACACGTGCATCAAAAGATGTTCTCTTTCCCACGGACTAATCACGCGCATAAACTCATCATGCTCGGTTTCTTTCACCGCTAAATACACATCCACAAAGTTTTTGCCTAATACTTCTTTTAAAGCTTCCGCAGCTTCTAGCTCTATCAATGCCTCTGATAAGCCGCGCGGCAATTGGTAATCGTGTGCGTAGGCGCTGCCAGTGGTCACTGCGGTGGGTGTTAGTTTTTCTTTAATGCCTAAATAGCCGCAAGCCAGCGTGGCCGCCATGGCCAAGTATGGGTTGGCATCTGCGCCTGCCACACGGTTTTCAATACGACGATCTGCCGCGCCAGAAATAGGCACGCGAATGCCCACAGTGCGGTTGTCGTAGCCCCATTCAATGTTAATGGGTGCTGCACCATTGCGCACAATACGGCGGTATGAATTTACATACGGCGCAAGCAAGGCCATGGCGGCTGGCAGGTATTTTTGCAAGCCTGCAATATAGTTAAAAAATAGCGGTGAAGCCTCACCATTTGGCAGGCTGAATATGTTTTTGCCCGTTTTAGTGTCAATCACACTTTGGTGAATGTGCATGGCAGAACCTGGCTCGTTTTGCATCGGTTTTGCCATAAAAGTGGCATACATATCGTGGCGCATCGCCGCTTCGCGCAATACGCGCTTAAAGAAAAACGCTTTATCGGCCAAAATCATCGGCTCACCGTGCAGAAAGTTGATTTCCATTTGGCCAGCGCCAAATTCGTGAATCAGCGTATCCAGCTCCAAACCCATCACTTCGCAATAATCGTAAATGTCTTCAAATAGTGGGTCAAATTCGTTTACTGCGTCAATACTATATAACTGGCGACTGGTCTCTCTGCGGCCACTGCGGCCAATAGGCGGAGTCAGCGGCAAATCTGGGTCGGTATTACGTGCGATTAAATAAAACTCTAACTCTGGCGCGACAATGGGCGTCCACCCTAAATCTTTATATAGATTTGCCACGCGGCGTAGCACATTGCGCGGTGCGAAATCAATTGGGCTGCCGTCGTGATTCACGCAATCCATAATCACTTGCGCGGTTGGGTCAGTCGCCCACGGTACTAGGCGCAATGTGGTCGGGTCGGGAACCAACACCATGTCTTTATCGGTAAAGCCCATCACATTATCGTAGCCTACGTGGCCTTCTGGCGATTCGCCAGTTACCGTTACACCCAAAACAGCTTCAGGCAAGCGCATGGCGCGGTCGGTGCTAAACTTTTCGCGCGGTAAAATTTTGCCGCGCGCCACGCCTGTTAAATCGGGCACTAGGCACTCGATCTCGGTAATATTATTTTCCGTCAGCCAACGGTCCATATCGGCAAGTTGAAAATCTTTTAGTTCTGTATTCTTATGTTCAGCCATTTTTTGCTCCAGCAATTTTTTGTTTAATTTAGTTTTATTTTAAATATTTACTGACTAATCGGGTGGTTTCTAATCGGGCGGCTTATGGTGCTGCATTCTGATTCTACAAGCATCACCAAAGGCTTTAAAAATCGCTAAATAAGATGGATTTTCCATTACTTTCCACTCTGGATGCCATTGAACGCCTAACGCAAAAGATGTTGCGTTATTCACTGCCACCGCTTCTATTAAGCCATCTGGTGCATGCGCTTCTGCGCTTAAACCCGCGCCCAGCTTGTCGATGCCCTGCCCATGTAGCGAGTTCACCCTAGTTTTTTGTGTGCCTATAATTTTAGCCAATTGTCCGTTTTCGACTAGATTAACTACATGCACGGGCGCATATTGCGCGTCCACGTCCAAATCTTTTTCTTCGCGATGATCGTTTTTGCCTGCGACCTCTTGCACCGCTTGATGCAAACTACCGCCAAACGCCACATTCAGCTCTTGAAATCCTCTGCAAATGGCCAGCAGCGGCACGCCTGCGGCAATGGTTGCTTTAATTAGCTTGAGTGTAAGTGCATCGCGCGCGAGGTCTAGCGGCAAAGCTGGGTTGTGAACGTCTTGCCCAAAATGCGAAGGATGCACATTGGAAGGTGATCCTGTGAGCATAATGCCATCGGCCATCGCTAATAATGCATCAATATCTAAATGGTCGCTGATGGCTGGCACTAGCAATGGTAAGGCTTGTGCGCCTTGTGCCACCGCCAAAATATACTTTTGGCCAACCACATGGAATGGATAAACGCCGATCTGCTTAACGTCGGCAGGAATCAGTACGATAGGTTTTCGCGTGTGTGTTTTCATGTTTTGCACATATTGCTTTGCAACATCTGTGTGTATATTATGCTATTAATTGGTCTCTCTGCAAGAGCCATTTAGATTATTTACTTAGAACCACTTACTTGAGGTAATGCTGACAGATACCTAATATGATGAAACAACTTGTTCTTTCTGAATGGCTGTTAACGCAACTAAATGAAGGCAAACATTTTGCTGAAGTTAAACATTTAACTAAAGGCAAACATTTAGGCCAAGCCAAATTCCCTGCGCGTATGCCTAATCATAGACGCGTTTACGAGACCATTCGCCGTGCTATTACCGAGCAAGTGTTGCCATCTGGCGCACGTTTGCCTTCTACGCGAGAGTTGGCTATAGACCTAAACGTCTCGCGCAACACCATACTTGCAGCTTTCGATCAGCTACTAAATGAAGGTTACGTGGCCGCTAAAACGGGTAGCGGTACTTATGTTTGTTACAATCAAACCGATGCTTTGTTCAAGCAGACAGAGAATCTCTCTAAAAATATAGGCAAAATCAACACGCCAAAAAACGAGGCTGATGTTGAGCTTTCTAAGCGCGGTTTGGCAGCGTCTGGTTCGCCTAATAGCTATTTAAGCAATCATCCCAATAACCATGAAGTGCAACCTTTTACGCCAGGTAAAGACGATTATTCGCGCTTTCCCATCGCGCTATGGCGGCGCTTACTAAATCGCCAGTGGCGCGCGCTAGACCCAGCCCTGCTTGATTCTA
>JAYVRE010000308.1:0-3863 GCA_043776535.1 Methylotenera sp.
TTGCCATTCCCATCAATTAAGTTGTAAGTATTTAAGAAATATAAAATACCTCTCCTGACTTGGTTTGTGTCACCATTACTAAAAACCGCTTGATCAGGAACATTGTCACCGTTATTGTCTTGTCCAAAAGCAAAATCAACAGCGTTTCCAGCTGTTACACTGGTACTAATAGTGTTGCCAATGCCCGCAATAGGATTGCCAAATCCCCTCAGTGGTCTGCCACCATTGAGCTCGCTACCACCGCCTAAAAAGAAGTTAGCGTACGTTGCTACCTGCCCTAAATAAGTGGCGGTAAATGTACCAGTAACGTTGGAGATTAACGTGCCAGAAAGTCCTGACGTATAACCACCATCTGGAATGGTGGAAATCGGACCCCAGCTGTTTGGTGATATAATATTAACTGAACTTTCTCCTGTGATTGCTAAATTACCGCTGACTATATTAGCATTAACTCCTGTTGCGGCTAGTGCCAACCCTACTGCTACTAAAAGCTTTTTCATCATAATTCCCCTATCCTAAAAATTAAAAAAACCAAATAATCTTTCTACGATTTGATAATAGTTTTTAGCGAATTAGTCATCGATAGCCCTTTTGGGCTATCGAAAAGTTGTCACTAATAGAAAAAATTTAGTTTTTGAGGTTAACTAATTGAATTTATTATTTGTTCGGCTGAAACTCGCTTAAAAACATACTATTTAAGTGTATTTTTTCTGCAATTGTTACCATATTTTTGTTGTAAAAAGCCATTTCAGGCTCAATTTGATTGGCAACCCAGCCGTGTAATTTTAATCCGCGCGCTTTGATTGCTTCCACCGTGAGCAAGCTGTGGTTGATGCAGCCAAGTTTCATCCCTACCACCAAAATCACGGGGATATCAAGCGCAGCGGGCAAATCAGCCATACTTTGTTGATTATTTAAAGGCACTAAAAACCCACCTGCGCCTTCCACAATGACGATATCTGCTAACTTTGACAAGGCTTGAAACGCTTGTTTTATTACATCTATATTAATCACAATCCCTGCTTTTTCAGCTGCAATATGCGGCGCAACAGCCTCTTTAAAACTGTAAGGATTAATTAGCTCACGCGGTGCTTTTACATTGCTGGCTTCCTCCAGTCTTAGCACATCATCATTTACCCATTGTCCATTGACTAAATCGCTGCCTGCCGCCACTGGCTTCATGCCGATGGTTTTATAGCCTTGTGCAACATAGTCACGAATGAGCTTACAGGCAACGTAGGTTTTGCCGACGCCAGTGTCTGTGCCAGTAATAAAAAATGCTTGCTTCATGCACGCTTTCTAAACACTATCGGTGCAACGCCATCTTCCAAATACGGCTTAGACTCTGCTTTCCAAGCGTGTCCGTAAATCACTTCAAAAGTTGCTGGCAATTTACCTTGCGAGCGAAATTGCTCATATTGTTGCGTTAAATTTTGCAAAAAGCCTTTACCTTGCAAGCCGCGCGCCCGACCTTGAGTAGCATTATGTGCGCCTATATTTTTAAGGTCTTTCATCACACTTTTTACATCATCGTAAGTCAGCGTGTAATGCTCTACATCCAGCACGGGTGCGCTAAAGCCCGCCCTGGTAAGTGCGTCGCCAATGTCGTGCATATCAATAAATCGGCTGATATGGGTGTGGCCATTGCCAAGATTTATTTCATTAGTCGCGGTGCGCAGTTCTTTTAGCGTATCTGGCCCAAAAGTACTGAACATAAACAGTGCATTGGGTTGCAACACGCGTGCTACCTCGCTAAACGCGCTATCTAAATCATTACACCATTGCAGCGCGAGGTTTGACCACACCAAGCCCATGCTGGCGCTGGCGATTGGCAGGTGTTCAATATCGGCACAAACCAGGCTGTTTTTGCCTAAAATTTTATGTAGTAATGGGCGTTGTGCATGGGTTTTTTGTAACATTCCCAATGCAATATCTAAAGAATGAACTTGTGCATTTCTAAATCTTTTTTGCAAAGCAAAGCTGCCATGACCCGTGCCGCAACCCGCATCCAGTATGGCTTTTGGCTTAATATTTACCAAGTTTAATCTGCTTAACATTTCATGACGCACTAATTTTTGCAGCACGGCGGCAGCATCGTACGTATTGGCGGCGCGGTTAAACGAGGCGCGCACGCGACCTTTATCAATGAAATATTTATCGGTGACTACTGTGTCCATTTGGTTCAAGCTACGGGTTCTAAAAACTGATTAAGCGCTTCGATAAACTGCTCGCTGTGCGATAAAAACGGCGCATGTGCTGCGCCAGAAATTACGCGCAAATAGCCCATTGGCAGATGTTGCATCATCCAATGCGCCGCCTGCACAGGGGCGAGCGTATCGCGGTCACCATGAATAAGCAGCGTAGGTTTGCGAATATTGGGGATTTCTGCGCGCAAATCAGCTTCTAGAAGTACGCGTAAAGCGCGTTGCAGCGTAGTTTGTGTGGGCGTTGGTTTAAGCTCAAAACTAGCGCGTAATTGTTTGATGGTGCTGCGCCTATCGTCCGCTTGCATGCATTGCAATGTTAAAAACTGCAAAATGGTGGCTTTGTAATCGTGATTAACGCTTTGGGCAAAAGCGCTAAAATTTTCAGGGTCAACGCCCGCTTGCCAATCTGGCGTGCTAACAAATTTAGGCGTAGCGCTCACCAATGCCAAGCGCCGAATACGGTCTGGCTGATTAAGCGCGATGCGCTGCGCCACCAAGCCGCCAAGTGACCAGCCTAATACATCAGAAACACCTGGAATCACTTCTGCGACTTCATCCGCCATTGCGTGCAAATGGTAAGGTTCAATCGGACGGCTGCTACCCATGCCTGGCAAATCCACCAGATACAGCATATAGTCCTTCGACAATCGCTTAATTAACGGCTGCCACACGCCGCTATGCATGCCCCAGCCATGCATCATCACTAGCGGTTGGCCTTGGCCGATTATCTCTACATGACAACTCATGTTAATTCACTTTCTGCATGGTTTAACGCGCTGGCTAATTTTATGACGTCTTGTTCGCTATGTGCTGCCGAAAGCGAAATACGTAAGCGCGCCGTGTTCTTAGGCACAGTGGGCGGGCGTATAGCGGGTACTAAAAACCCCAGTTTTTGCAAGTGCTCACTTAAGCTAACGGCTGCATGGTTATTGCCGATTACCAAAGGCTGCACTGCTGTATCGGAGGGCATTAAAACCCAGTTTTTAAGCTGTAAATTAGCCTTTAAAGTGGCGATTAAGTGCTGCAAATGCGCACGTAAATCATCGCCCTGTTCAATCAGAGTGACCGATTGAATTAAAGTTGCGGATAACGCTGGCGGTGCAGGTGTGCTGTAGACATAGCTGCGCGCTTTTTGGATTAAATAATCAATCACCACTTGTTGCGCTGCCACAAACGCACCCGCAACGCCTGCGGCTTTGCCTAATGTTGCCATATAAATAATGCGCGGCGAAATGGCTTGCATACTAGTTGCCTGCACAGGCGTCGCAACTCCCTCCCCCATCGAGGGGGAGGGAGTAATATCTTGAGTTTTATCTGTACCAAACTCGCGCATTACTGCGTCTAACTCGTCTGCAAAATGCGAAAGCGTGCCTTGTCCATGCTCACCCAAAACCCCAAATCCATGTGCGTCATCCACATATAAATACGCATCATACTGCTCGCACAACCGCAAGTAATCTGGTATTGGCGCAATGTCACCATCCATACTAAATACAGCATCTACGGCAATTAATTTTTGTTTTGCGGTGCTAGATTTTAATAGCTTCTCTAGCGCTACCACATCGTTATGCGCAAAACGTTTAAAGTCCGCCAGCGAATAGTAGCCACCATCGTTCAAGCAAGCGTGATTCAACTTATCGGCAAAAATCGCATCCC
>JAYVRE010000309.1:0-3858 GCA_043776535.1 Methylotenera sp.
GCCACCAAACGCGCTTTTTGCGGTGAGAGGTGTACGCCTTTTAATATTGCGGTTACTTGCATATTGAGCCTCTTATTTGCTTGCTTTTCTATCAGCCGCATGGCCTTTGAATGTGCGGGTTAACGCAAATTCGCCAAGCTTATGACCAACCATGTTTTCAGAAATCAACACTGGTATATGTTGCTTACCATTGTGAATAGCAATTGTTAAACCAATAAAATCTGGCAAGATAGTAGAGCGACGTGACCATGTTTTAATTGGTTTACGATCGCGATTAGCCGCAGCCACTTCTACTTTTTTTGCTAAATGACCATCAATAAATGGACCTTTTTTAACTGAACGTGCCATATGATTACCTTACGCCTCTCGGACGACGACTAATACGCATATTATCGGTACGCTTATTACTACGTGTACGATAACCCTTAGTTTTAACACCCCATGGGCTTACTGGATTCATACCAGCAGCTGTTTTACCTTCACCACCGCCGTGCGGGTGATCAACTGGATTCATCACCACACCGCGAACGGTTGGGCGAACACCACGCCAGCGCATTGCGCCAGCTTTACCAATTGAACGTAGCGAATGCTCTTCGTTGCCCACTTCGCCTAAAGTTGCTTTGCAATCTACATGCACGCGGCGAACTTCACCAGAGCGTAAACGCAGTGAAGCGTAAGCACCTTCACGCGCTAACAACTGTACTGAAGTACCAGCTGAGCGGGCAATTTGTGCGCCCTTGCCAGGTTGCAATTCGATACAATGAATCGTGCTGCCGACTGGAATGTTACGTAGCGGCAATGCATTACCCACTTTAATCGGCGCTTCTGCACCGCTAATCAGTTGCGCACCAGCAGCAATGCCGCGCGGAGCGATGATGTAACGACGCTCACCGTCAGCGTAGCATAGCAAGGCAATATGTGCGGTACGATTTGGATCGTACTCAATATGCTCTACTTTCGCAGGAATGCCGTCTTTGTTACGACGGAAATCAATCATACGATAGTGCTGCTTATGACCGCCACCTTGGTGACGGGTGGTAATATGACCGTTGTTGTTACGTCCAGCGTGTTTACTTTGACTTTCCAACAGCGGTGCGTGTGGTTTACCTTTATATAAATCAGGTGTTACAACTTTCACCACGCCACGACGGCCGGGGGAAGTTGGTTTGACTTTTACTAATGCCATCTCATCTCTCCTTAATCGGCTGCTTGGAAGTTAATTTCTTGACCAGGTTTTAAGCTGACATACGCTTTTTTCCAGTCGTTGCGTTTGCCGACACGTTTGCCAGCGCGTTTTACTTTACCACCCACATTAATCGTGGCTACTTTTTCAACTTCAACTTTAAAAACCAGCTCTACAGCGGCTTTAATTTCTTGTTTAGTTGCATCAGTGCGCACTTTAAAGGCGATTTGCTGATGTTTATCGGCAATATATGTCGCTTTTTCGGTAATTTGTGGTGCTAAAATCACTTGCAATAAGCGATCTAGGCTTGCAGTTACTTGAGTTAATCCAATTGCACTCATGCTAGCATCTCCTCAAGTTTTTTCACCGCACCAGCAGTTGCTAGTACTTTAGAAAAACGCACCAAGCTGACTGGGTCAGCGTATTGTGCATCAACCACCATGACGTTAATTAAATTGCGTGATGACAAGTATAAGTTCTCATCAAAACCATCCGTAAGAATCAATACGCCATCGGCATAGCCCAAGCTTTTGATTTTTTCAACAAATTGCTTGGTTTTTGGAGTTTCGATTTTAAAATCTTCTACCACTGCAATACGATCTTGACGCACAAGTTCTGACAAGATAGTTTGCATACCAGCGCGGTAAGCCTTACGGTTTACTTTGTGGCTAAAATTTTCGTCAGGTGAATTTGGGAAAGCGCGACCGCCTCCACGCCAAATCGGGCTTGAGCTCATACCTGCACGCGCATTGCCAGTACCTTTTTGTGCGTATGGTTTGTGCGTAGTGTGGGCAACTGTATCTCGGCCCTTTTGTTGGCGCGTTGCGGTACGGGCGTTGGCCATGTACGCTACAACCACTTGATGCACCAAGGCTTCGTTAAATTCGCGACCAAAAGTGACTTCAGAAACAGCAAGTCCTTTTTTAGCGACTTTACCGTTGTTATCGATTAATTTGATTTCCATGATTTAGCCCCTCACTTTTTGGAGCTTAACTTTAATGGCTGGGCGCACAACAACGTCGCCGCCTTTAGAGCCAGGAATAGCACCTTTAATCAATAGCAGATTACGCTCAACATCAACACGCACTATTTCTAGGTTTTGTGTAGTCACTGTAACGTCACCCAAATGACCAGGCATACGCTTACCAGGAAACACTCGACCTGGATCTTGCGCCATACCGATAGAGCCAGGTACGTTATGTGATTTTGAGTTACCGTGCGTTGCGCGGTTAGATTTAAAGTGATGGCGCTTAATCGCACCAGCAAAACCTTTACCAATCGAACTGCCAGTAACATCGACCAATTGGCCAACTGAGAAAATTTCAACAGTGACATTGCCGCCTACTTGATAGGCGTCCAAAACATCAGCTGAAACATTGAATTCTTTTATGCCAGAACCTGCAGCAACGCCCGCTTTGGCATAATGCCCAGTAAGCGCTTTGTTGATGCGGCTAGCACGACGTGTGCCGTGAGCAACTTGAAGGCCTGTATAGCCATCGCTCGCAACTGTCTTGATCTGTGTCACACGGTTGGGTATAACTTCTAGCACAGTTACTGGGATGCTTGCGCCATCATCAGTAAATACGCGGGTCATACCCACCTTGCGACCAATAAGCCCTAAGCTCATGATCGTATCCTTATTTTTAATTAAAGAAGTCGATTACAATTGACCGACTTCTGTGAAAGAGCGCGGATTATACCTAACTCTGGTTTTCTTTACAACTGACTTTTAGCTTTTACACTAAAAATTATAAAATTAAATTACAGCTTGATCTCAACATCAACGCCTGCTGGCAAATCCAACTTCATCAGCGCATCGACTGTTTTATCCGTTGGATCCACAATATCCATCAAACGTTGGTGGGTGCGAATCTCAAACTGATCACGCGATGTTTTGTTCACGTGTGGTGATCGCAAAATGTCAAAACGTTCAATACGTGTTGGCAGCGGCACTGGGCCTTTAACCACCGCACCAGTACGTTTTGCTGTTTCTACGATTTCTTGAGCCGATTGATCAATCAAACGATAATCAAATGCTTTCAAGCGAATACGAATTTTTTGAGCTGCCATTGTCTTTTCCTTTAAAGAGCGAAACGGCAAGCTTCAGGCCTGCCGTTTTATATGTTTAATTAAGCAATAACTTTAGCCACCACACCAGCACCCACAGTACGGCCACCTTCACGAATGGCGAAGCGTAAGCCTTCTTCCATGGCGATGGGCGCAATCAGCTCTACCGTGATAGATACGTTATCACCTGGCATCACCATTTCTGTGCCTGCTGGTAATTCTACTGCACCCGTTACGTCAGTGGTACGGAAGTAGAATTGTGGACGGTAGCCTTGGAAGAATGGTGTATGACGACCACCTTCGTCTTTGCCGAGCACGTAGATTTCTGCGGTGAATTTAGTGTGTGGTTTAATCGTGCCTGATTTGGCTAATACTTGACCACGTTCAACTTCTTCACGTTTAGTACCACGTAGCAATACGCCGACGTTGTCGCCTGCTTGACCTTGGTCGAGTAGTTTGCGGAACATTTCAACACCCGTACAGGTGGTTTTTAGGGTTGGTTTTAGACCAACGATTTCGATTTCTTCACCGACTTTTACAATGCCGCGTTCGATACGTCCCGTTACTACGGTACCACGACCTGAGATGGAGAATACGTCTTCTACTGG
>JAYVRE010000310.1:0-3831 GCA_043776535.1 Methylotenera sp.
TGGCGGAGAGCGAGGGATTCGAACCCTCGATACAGGGTTAAGCCCGTATGCTTCCTTAGCAGGGAAGTGCCTTCGACCACTCGGCCAGCTCTCCGTTTATTCAAATTACGCTTTACTGCAAGGGCGCGATATTACTTGATTAGCCCTTAAAAATCAATCAAAAGACGGTTTATGCAATAACTAATTGCCTTCTAATTCAAATGCTTTGTGCAACACTCTTACCGCAAGTTCCATATATTTTTCTTCTACCACCACCGCAATTTTAATTTCACTGGTGGATATCATCTGTATGTTGATGCCTTCTTCGGCCAGCGTACGAAACATTTGGCTGGCAATACCGACGTGAGAACGCATACCTACGCCTACTACAGCCACTTTTGCAATTTTGTCGTCGCCAATAATTTCACGCGCTTTAATAAAGTTTTGCACTTTATCGCGCAAAATTGCTAAGGCTTTGTTCATCTCGTTTTTATGCACGGTGAAGGTAAAATCGGTTGCGCCATCTGCCCCCGTATTTTGAATAATCATATCGACGTCGATATTAGCTTCGGCAATTGGGCCTAAAATTTGGTAGGCAATGCCTGGCGTATCGGGCACGCCTAGCACGGTGATTTTGGCTTCATCGCGGTTAAACGCAATGCCTGAAATAATCGGTTCTTCCATGTTGTTGTCCTTACTTGCTTCTTCAAATGTAATAAGAGTGCCGTCGCCTTCATCTTCAAAGCTAGAAAGCACGCGTAGTTTTACTTTATATTTGCCCGCAAATTCTACCGAGCGTATTTGCAATACTTTGCTGCCTTGGCTTGCTAGCTCTAGCATTTCTTCAAAGGTAATCGATTTTAAGCGGCGCGCTTCTGGCACTACGCGCGGGTCTGTCGTATAAACGCCATCTACATCGGTATAGATTTGGCATTCTTCCGCTTTTAATGCGGCTGCAAGCGCCACACCAGTCGTATCAGATCCGCCACGGCCAAGCGTGGTGATGTTGCCAAACTCATCAGCGCCTTGAAAGCCAGCAACCACAACCACATAGCCATCATTTAAATCTTGCTTAATATTAAGCTCGTCAATGTCTAAGATACGCGCTTTGGTATGCGCGTTATCAGTCAAAATTTTCACTTGCGCGCCTGTATAGCTCTTGGCTTTAATGCCTAGTTCCATCAAAGCCAGCGCGGTCAAACCAATGGTCACCTGCTCGCCTGTAGATATAATCGCATCCAACTCGCGCGGGTCTGGTTCTGGCATAATTTCTTTTGCCAATGCAATCAAGCGGTTAGTTTCGCCCGACATGGCCGAAACCACTACCACCACTTGATGCCCCATTGCCTTGTAACGCGCCACACGCCTTGCGACATTGCGAATACGCTCAGGGCTAGCTACAGAAGTGCCGCCATATTTTTGTACGATTAATGCCATTTACTACTTCCTAATATTTACCCCCTCTCCCCGTGTGGGAGAGGGCTAGGGAGAGGGGGTCGTTCAAAATTCACCTTCTCCCCAACCCTCCCCCATCAAGGGGGAGGGAGTGTTAAATAAGTTTATTTATTACCCAATTCTCAACGCTCGCTAAGGCTTTTGGCAATTGGCTTGCATCTGTACCGCCCGCCATTGCCATATCTGGCTTGCCGCCGCCTTTGCCGCCTACTTGTTGCGCGACAAAATTCACCAAATCACCCGCTTTTAGTTTACTAATTAAATCTTGCGTCACGCCCGCGGCTAAACTCACTTTGCCGTCATTCACACTTGCAAGCACAATTGCGGCGGTTTTCAGCTTATCTTTCAGCTTATCCATGGTTTCACGCAATGTATTTGCATCTGCGCCTTCCAGCATGGCTGCCAACACTTTTACGCCATTTATTTCAATCGCTTGTGCAGTTAAATCGTCACCTTGCGATGAAGCCATTTTTGATTTTAAACGCGCCAACTCTTTCTCTAGCGCTTTTGCATGGTCAGACAATTGTGCGACTTTGTTAGCAAGCTCGCCTGTAGGCGCTTTTAGGTCAATTGATAACTGTGAAATAAGCGCTTGTTGTGCGTTAATCAGTTTCAGCGCGCCATTGCCAGTGGTGGCTTCTACGCGACGCACACCAGCAGCCACGCCACTTTCCGCATAGATTTTAAATAGGCCAATGTCGCCAGTTCTTTGCACGTGAGTCCCGCCGCATAATTCTGTCGTACTGCCAATATCTAACACGCGCACAATGTCGCCATATTTTTCGCCAAACAACATCATCGCGCCTGTAGTTTTAGCTTCTTCAATACCCATCAAACGTGCTTGGGTAGCGGCGTTGGCGAGTATTTCCGCGTTCACAATCGCTTCCACTTTTGCAATCTCCGCATCCGTCATCGGCGCGTTATGCACAAAGTCAAAACGCGTTTTTTCGGTATCAACTAGCGAGCCCTTTTGTTGCACATGCTCACCCAAAACTTCACGCAAAGCTTTGTGCATCAAGTGCGTAGCAGAGTGGTTACGCATGCTTGCCGCGCGCGAAGCCATGTCCACATTGGCTTTTACACTATCGCCCACATTGAGCGTGCCTGTTTTTAGCATGCCATGATGGCCGAAAACGGCTGCCTGAATTTTTTGCGTATCTTCTACTGCAAATATTCCATTTTCACTTTTTAATATGCCATTATCACCAATTTGACCACCAGATTCTGCGTAGAAGGGGGTTATATCTAAAACAACGATGCCCTGATCGCCTTCATCAATGCGGCTTACAGAGGTACTATTTTTATAAAGAGCAAGCACTTTGGCGGTGGTTTCTAAGGTTTCATAACCTTTGAAGTCGGTGCTTGCGCCGCTATATTCTACGTTGGTTGCGCCTTTAAATTTACCTGCTGCACGCGCTTGTTCTTTTTGGCGTGTCATTGCTTTGTCGAATGTTTCGGTGTCGACAAAAACATCAGCTTCTCGGCATATGTCAGCTGTTAAGTCGAGTGGGAATCCATATGTATCATGTAATTTAAATGCAAGTTCACCATCGAGCGTATCTCCACCGTCTTTGATTAGATGATGAAGTGTGTTTTCGAGAATATTCATGCCGTTTTCAATGGTTTCAAAGAAACGGTCTTCTTCCAGCTTTAGCATGTCCATAATGCGTGATTTATTGGTTACAAGCTCAGGGTACGCTTCACCCATGATAGTGACTAAATCTGGCACAACTTTGTAGAAGAAAGCAGCACGACTACCTAGTTTATAACCATGGCGAATTGCACGGCGAATAATGCGGCGTAGCACGTAGCCGCGGCCTTCATTACCTGGAATCACGCCATCGGCAATTAAAAAACTACAAGCACGAATATGGTCGGCCAGCACTTTTAAACTTGGGCTGGTTAAATCGGTTGTTTTGGTTTCACGCGCAGCAGCGTTAATGAGTGTGGTAAAAATATCGATTTCGTAATTGGCATGTACGTGTTGTAGTACCGCAGATAGGCGCTCTAGCCCCATGCCAGTATCCACGCTAGGTTTAGGTAGCTTGTGCATGACGCCCGCTTCGTCGCGGTTAAATTGCATGAATACGTTGTTCCAAATCTCGATAAAACGGTCACCATCTTCATCTGGGCTGCCTGGCGGGCCGCCAAAGTGGTGGTCGCCGTGGTCGTAAAAAATCTCCGTGCACGGGCCACATGGGCCTGTGTCGCCCATCATCCAAAAATTATCTGATGCATAACGTGCGCCCTTGTTGTCGCCGATTCGGATAATGCGCTCGGCAGGAATACCAATGGTGTTGTGCCAAATGTCGTAAGCTTCGTCGTCGTCTGCGTAAACCGTGACAGTAAGTTTATCTTTTGGTAGTTTGAAAACATCGGTAAGCAGCTCCCATGCGT
>JAYVRE010000311.1:0-3830 GCA_043776535.1 Methylotenera sp.
TATCGGTATTTGGCGGTGGGCAAGCAATGATGAGGGTGTTGAGCCTGATTTAGTCATGGCGAGCGCTGGCGACATTCCCACCAAAGAAGCCTTGGCAGCCACCGTGTTGCTACGTGAGCATTTTCCACAACTTAAAATACGCTTCGTGAATGTGGTGGATTTATATAAATTAACACCGCAAAACGAGCATCCGCACGGGCTTTCTGACCGTGATTTTGATAGTTTATTTACAACTGACAAACCGATTATTTTTAACTTTCACGGCTACCCCTACCTCATTCACCGCCTGACTTATAGGCGCACCAATCACGATAACTTGCATGTGCGTGGCTACAAAGAAAAAGGTAGCATCAATACACCGCTGGAGTTGGCGATTCAAAATGAAATTGACCGTTTTAGTTTAGCCATTGATGCCATTAACCGCATTCCCAGTCTGCAAAAAATTGGCGCGCATGTACAAGAAAAACTACGTAATAGGCAGATTGAATGCCGCAATTATGCTTATGAATATGGTGTTGATTTGCCAGAAGAAGATGACTGGGTATGGCCTTACTGAACATACTTGCTATTAACAGCGGCTCGTCTAGCCTCAAAGCCAGCCTATTTATGGCGAATGGCGAGCGGCGAAACTTTCGCTACGCCTATAGCGGCAACGATTGTATTCACAGCCATGCCAAAGCATTTATTGCCTTGCTTAACGATTTAGATGATATACGACCAACACTTATCGCGCATCGTTTTGTGCACGGCGGAGAAGTTAATGGGAAACTGGCAGATGCCGCACGTCTGATTGATGCCAATGAACGAGCGCGGCTACATAGCATTGCCTATCTCGCACCGCTGCACATGCCTAGCAACTTGTTAGGTGTGGATTTGTGCGCCAAGCAATTCAATTGCCCGCAGATTGCTTGTTTTGATACGGCCTTTCACGCCACGTTACCAGAGATCGCATACCGCATACCTATTCCGCAGGCGCTCAAAATACGCCGTTATGGCTTCCACGGTATCAATTACGCGCATGTTGCACGGCAATTGCCAAAGCTGCTTGGTGCCACTGCAAAAGGGCGGGTGGTCGTGGCGCATCTTGGTAATGGCGCAAGCCTGTGCTTACTAGATAACTTACACTCTGTAGACACCAGCATGGGCTATAGTGCTGCTGGTGGCATTCCAATGGGAACGCGCAGTGGAGACGTTGACCCTGGGGTGATGCTAGAACTTGCCAAACGATATGATGATGTTGAATTAAGCACCTTAATTTATGAAGAATCTGGCTTATTAGCGCTTTCTGACGGCGAAAGTAGCGCGGTGTCTGATTTAGAAAAAAGCAATAGTGAAAATGCCAATTTTGCGATGGAATTTTTTGCACGGCAAGTACGCGCCAGCATCGGTAGCTATGCCGCTAAAGCTGGCGGTATTGATGCCTTAGTCTTTACTGGCGGCATTGGCGAACATTCAGCGCAAATACGCACGCTAGTTTGCGAGCCGCTTGGATTTCTAGGCTTTGCGTTAAACGCAGAGGCCAATCAAGCCAATTTAGCCACATTAAACACCGCTTCATCCAAGCCCGTATTAATAATCCCTGCCGATGAGGAAGCTGAAATTGCACGTTTAGCTGAGGATTTATACGGAGGTAAATCATGACAGCACGTGCAATACATCATGGTAGGGGCGGTCAGAATGGATACAACGCTAGCCCTGCACACTTTATTTTACATCGCTTGTTCAAAAAGTATTTAGGTGCCTTTACTATAAGGCTTTGGGATAACAGTGAGATGGTTATTGGTAAGGATATTTCGGCGTTTACACTGACTGTTCGCTCGCCTAAAGTACTGCGCGATCTTGTACTGTTTCGTGACCCGATACGCTTGGCTGAAGCCTATTTTGATGGCACGGTGGAAGTGGCGGGTGATTTTAATATGGCGATGGGTTTGCGTTATTATTTAGAAAACTTGAAGCTGCCTTTTCAGGAAAAACTGGTGTTGGCCTTGCGTGTACTTGCGTTAAAAAATCAGGTCTCGCAGTTGCAACTTAGTCAAAACAAGGCGAGGCCAAAAAAACTTAACAGTAGGCCGCATCAAAATAGTGTTGAGTCAATTGCCTTTCACTACGACGTTTCTAATGCGTTTTATAAAATCTGGCTGGATGAACGCATGGTGTATTCGTGCGCATATTTTGAAAGTCTAGAGCAAGATATTAACCAAGCGCAGCGCAACAAGCTTGATTACATCTGCCGTAAATTACGCTTGCAGCCTAATGAATCTCTGCTGGGCATTGGTTGCGGCTGGGGCGCGCGCTTGTTTGCTGGGCGGCCAAGTATTATGGAGTGCGTGCACACGGTATTACGCTCAGCCGCAATCAATTTGAATATGCCAGTGCAGAAGTAAAAAGACAGGGGTTAGAAAATCTGGTGACGATTGAGATGCGCAACTACCGCGACTTGCCGCGTGAGGCCACTTATGACAAAGTATCTAGCATTGGCATGTTTGAGCATGTGGGCTTGAAAAATCTGCCTGCGTATTTTGAAGTTGTGCATCAAGTGCTTAAACCTGGTGGCTTATTTTTAAATCATGGCATTACTTCTGAAAAACCTGGCTGGAGCCGTGGCGTGGCTAGCAGGTTTATAAATCGACATGTTTTTCCTGATGGTGAACTAGATACGGCAAGCAATATTCAACAACGGATGGAAGATGCAAGTTTTGAGATTTTTGATGTGGAAGGCTTGCGCCCGCACTATGCCTTGACGCTACGACATTGGGTAAACCGCCTTGATGCCAAGCGAGAAGAAGTCATTCGTTTAGTAGGTGAGCGTACCTACCGCGTTTGGCGGCTATATATGACGGGCAGCGCACTGCAATTTGAGCATGGCGCGACGGGCATATGTCAGACACTGGCTGAACGCAAACATGGCAGCTTGCCTAATCTACCGCTGACACGACGCGACCTTTATGCCTCAGAAAAAACCAATCACAAGGAGAATAATCATGACTATCGGTACAATTTGTAATCGTGAAGTCATCACCGTGCAGCGCGATGCTACGGTGCTACATGCCGCTGTATTGATGCGTCAGTACCATGTGGGTGATGTGGTAGTGATAGAAAATCGCAAAAATAAAAGCGTGCCAATTGGCATTGTGACAGATCGAGACATCGTGGTAGAGCTGGTAGCCACAGAGCTTGATTGCAAGGTGATTACAGTGGGCGACATTATCATTAGCAAGCTCATTGTGGTGAAGGATAGTGCTGGTGTGTTTGAAGCTATTCAATTAATGGCTAACAAGGGCGTGCGCCGCCTACCAGTAGTGGATGATGCTGGCGGGCTGGTGGGCATTATTACCTTGGATGATTTATTACTCCTGCTGGCTAAAGAGTTTTCATCGTTAACTAAATTGGTGGCGCGTGAGCAGAAAAATGAAGCGACTAAACGAGGTTAAAACCGTAATCGCTAAAAGCTAGATTTAGGCTCACTCGCAAAGGTTTTATCATGTAGCCGCTGGCATCTGATACAGCGTTTTGCCGTTGAATACGCACACAGTCGCTCGTAAGTGATTTCATCGCTGCAATCTATACATACGCCGTAAACTCCTGCTTTAATGCGGTCTAAAGCTGCATTCAGGGGTAATCCCCCCATAAAAAGATTGCATTGATAAGTAGAATTTTCTTATTATGAATTAAGGAATTTTACATGAAGATATCAAGATTTACCGACAGTCAGATTATGCAGATTTTAAAACAAGCAGAAGCTGGCATTTCAGCACCCGAGCTATGCCGCGAGCATGGTATGAGTTCTGCCACGTTTTATAAATGGCGTGCAAAGTATGGTGGCATGGACG
>JAYVRE010000312.1:0-3821 GCA_043776535.1 Methylotenera sp.
AAACATGCAAATCATCGCGCGCGAGATGGATTTTCCGTTTCCCTATTTGTTAGACGCAAGCCAGCAAATCGCTAAAAATTACGGTGCAGTGTGTACGCCCGATTTTTTCGGTTTTAATAATCAATTTCAGCTGCAATACCGCGGCCGTTTTGATGAAAGCCGCAAAGAAACCGCGCTAAATAACGCGCGAGATTTGTTTAATGCCATGAAATTAATTAGAGAAACAGGCGCAGGGCCGAAAGTACAAATTGCCAGCATTGGCTGCTCGATTAAATGGAAAGTGATTTAGCGACAATGTTAAATTTATTAAAAAATACCATTTACGTGCGCGTGCGTGCGCAAAAAATAGTATTTTTGCATATTGAAACAGGCAAAGAATTTAGCATGAAACCAGAAATGGCAATTGATCAATCACTTAATGCAAAAAAATCGATTTTAGCCATTGGTGATGATGCCAGCGCAGTTGCAAAAAATACACCTAATGCGATTGTTGCAAATGGTTTTTTGCACCCGCGCGCACTCATTGCAGATTTTACAGTAGCCGAACAAACACTTAAATATGGTTTTAAATTGATCTTTAATAAATCACTCTTTTCACCAAGTCCAATCGTCATTTTTCATCTTTTAGAAAAAGATGAGGGCGACTATACACAGGTTGAAATACGTGCTTTTGAAGAGCTATGCAGGCAGGTGGGCGCAAGAAAAGTGATAATTAAAGTTGGTGCCGAACTATCAAAAGAAACATTATTAAAAATTTCTGAAACGGGTAACGATGCATATTAAAAAACTTAAATGGGGCATTCTTGGTGCGGCGCGGGTGAATGAGCGTTTACTGCCTGCGATTTTTGAAGCACCCAATTCGCAATTGGTAGCGATTGCCAGTCGTCGTGCGGGTGCGGCAAAAACCACGTTAGAAAAATACGCGCCAGCGGGTTTTAATAGCGAAAACGTGCGTTGTTATGACGATTTAGACTCATTACTTAATGATAAAAATGTGGAAGCGATTTACTGCCCAATGGCCAATGAGGAGCACGCAGAATGGGCGCTAAAGGCTATTAATGCGGGCAAGCACGTTTTGATTGAAAAGCCGATGGCGACCACGCTAAAAGATATTGAAGCGATAGAGCAAGCTGCAATAAAAAACAAAGTAAAAGTGATGGAAGGCTTTATGTACCGCTTTCATCCGCAGCACAAGCGTCTGCAAGATATTGTGGAAAGCGACTTGATTGGCCATGTACTCTCAGTGCGTGCTTCGTTCTCGTTTTTAATGAAGCAAGCACGTATGTACCGCATTAACCGTAGCATGGCAGATGGCGGTGGCGCGATGTGGGATATTGGGCCTTATGCGATTCATTCACTGCGTTGGGCGTTTGGATTAAATGGTGGTCTCGAACCTAAATCTGTTATTGCTCACGCGAAACTCAATGAACATGGCGCCGATATTGTCACCAGCGGTGTGTTCGATTTTGGGAAAGATACAGAAGAACGCGCGCGTTTTGGCCATTTTGATATTAGTTTTGAGCGTAGTCGCAAATCTGAATATGAAATTATCGGCACCAAAGGCTGGGTGAAATGCCATGCTGCATGGGTGTTTCAAAACGATGTGCCAGTGATTAGCTGGGCGACTGAAGATGGCAAGTTCGCCGAAGAACGCTTTGCACCCAGCAATCACTTTACGCTAGAGATTGAACATTTTAGCGATTGCGTACTGAACAACAAGGCGCCACATTTAAGTTTTGCGGATGCCAAAGCCAATTGCAAAGCGATAGAAGCTGTTTTGCAATCGGTCGCTACTGGCGCGATGGTTAATGTCGTTAAGTAGTATTTGATAAATTAAACTTATCAAATTAATAAGTATAATTGAATTTATTAAAAATTAATCTTCGGTTATCATGTTGTTCGATTCGTAAATGTACAACTTAAAGCGCGAATAAAACTTGATAAACATTTTTTAATTTTAAAAGGAAATAGCAATGGCTGCAGTATTAAATGTACCAAACGTAGTATTTAAAACCCGTGTGCGTGATGAAAGCATAGGTGGCGAAAATCCCTTCCGTTGGCATGATATTACATCTACTGATATTTTTGCGGGTAAAAAAGTGATTGTAGTAGCCTTGCCTGGTGCATTTACACCAACTTGTTCTAGTACACATTTGCCAGGCTTTGAAGCTAAGTATGAAGAATTTAAAGCATTAGGTGTTGATGAAGTTTACTGTTTAAGCGTGAATGATGCGTTTACCATGTTTCAATGGGGCAAAAACTTAGGCGTATCAAACATTAAAATGTTGCCAGACGGTAATGGTGACTTTACCCGTGGTATGGGCATGTTGGTTAAAAAAGAGAACCTTGGCTTTGGCGATCGCTCATGGCGCTATGCAATGTTGGTAGATAATCATAAAATTGTGCAACTATTTGCCGAAGCTGGCAAAGCAGATAACCATGATGAAGATCCGTTTGAAGTAAGTGATGTTGAAACTATGTTGAATCATTTGAAAAAGTAATTAAACAGTTTCAAATTAATTAGCATCAAAGTTAAAAAGGGCGATGTGAAATGCATCGCCTTTTTTATTGAATCATTAACGTAAGAAAAATTAAGTAAAATTTTAGTAAAATCTTTTAGAGAGAACTCAATTGGCTAGCCATACTGTTACTACGCACACACCCACAACACAATATGATTACGATTTATTCGTTATCGGCGCGGGCTCGGGCGGCGTTCGCGCAGCGCGCATGGCGGCAGGGCATGGCGCAAGTGTGGCGATTGTAGAAGACTTATATTTCGGCGGCACCTGTGTCAACGTAGGCTGTGTGCCTAAAAAACTCTATGTATATGCCTCGCAATTTAGCGAGAGTTTTACAGGCGCGGCAGGGTTTGGCTGGAATGTTGGCACGCAGCCCAAGTTTGATTGGCCTACATTAGTTGCTAGTAAAGATAAAGAAATCGCTAGGTTGCAAAGTGTTTATGACAACATGTTAAATAACAGTGGCGTGCATATTGTGAATGGTCGCGGCACTATTTTAGACGCACACACGGTAAAAGTGGCTGATAAAACTTACACAGCTGAACGCATTATTGTTGCCACCGGCGGCTGGCCTTACGTGCCTGAAGTGGTGGGCAAAGAGCACATTGTTACCTCGAACGAGATATTTAATCTAGCCGTATTACCAAGCAAAATGGTGATTGTCGGTGGCGGTTATATTGCTGTGGAATTCGCAGGCATCATGCACGGACTAGGCGTAGACGTTACTATTTTTGAGCGTCATGATAAGGTGTTACGCGGTTTTGATGAAGATATACGCGACTTTTTGATGGCGGAAATGATTAAAAAAGGCATCAAATTTATGCCTAACACCAATGTTGACTGTATTGAGCAAGTAAGTACAGGGTTTACTGTGCACACCACGGCAGGCGAAACTGTTGCCACCGATTTGGTGATGTACGCAACTGGCCGCGTGCCGAATACTAAAAGTTTAGGCTTAGAGAATGTGAGTGTGGCACTTGATAGCACAGGCGCAATTATTGTAAACGATGATTATCAAACTAATGTACCCAGTATTTATGCGCTAGGCGATGTAACGAATCGCGTCAACTTGACACCTGTAGCCACGGCAGAAGGTATGTTTTTAGTTAATAAACTATACGCCAATAAGGCAGGCATTGTGGATTACGAAAATATCCCCACGGCTGTATTTTGCCAGCCTAGTATTGGTACGGTAGGTTTAAACGAAGCGCAAGCACGCGAAAAATATGCTGATATTGATGTATATAAATCTGAATTTAAAGCCATGAAAAACACCTTATCAGGCAGCAGCGAACGCAC
>JAYVRE010000313.1:0-3810 GCA_043776535.1 Methylotenera sp.
CGCCAATATTGCCTTGCAGCAATACTTGCCTTCCAGTGTTTTAGTCACGGGTTTCGATATCATCTTCTTCTGGGTGGCGCGTATGGTGATGATGACCAAGCACATCACTGGCAAAATCCCGTTCAAGCATGTGTATGTGCATGGCTTGATTCGCGATGCAGAAGGCCAAAAAATGAGTAAATCAAAGGGTAACGTGCTTGACCCGATTGATTTGATTGATGGCATTGGCTTAGAGGATTTAATCAAAAAACGCACGACGGGCTTAATGAACCCAAAAGATGCAGAAAAGATAGAAAAACGCACGCGCAAGGAATTCCCTGAAGGCATTGCCGCGTATGGGACAGATGCCTTGCGTTTTACCTTTGCTGCGTTAGCCAGCCCAGGCCGTGACATTAAATTTGATTTGCAACGCTGCGAAGGTTATCGCAACTTCTGCAATAAGTTGTGGAATGCGACACGTTTTGTGTTGATGAACACAGAGGGTCAAGATAACGGGTTTGACGCAGTAAGCTGTGGTGAAGGTGGACGTAAGTTTAGCCAAGCCGACCGTTGGATTGTGAGTATTTTGCAACGCACAGAAGTTGAAGTTGAAAAGGCCTTTGAAGATTACCGTTTTGACTTAGCTGCAAAAGCGATTTATGAGTTTGTGTGGGATGAATACTGCGATTGGTATTTAGAGCTTGCCAAAGTGCAAATTCAAATGGGCGATGACGCTGAAAAACGTGCGACACGCCGTACTTTGCTGCGCGTGCTAGAAACCATTTTGCGTTTAGCGCATCCGATTATGCCGTTTATTACCGAAGAAATTTGGCAGATAATTGCACCCATGACAGAGAAACATGGTGCGAGCATTATGCTAGAAGCGTACCCAAAAGCGCAGCCAGATAAATTGGATGATGCGAGCGAAGCATGGTTGGCACAACTCAAACAAATGGTTGAAGCCACGCGTAGCTTGCGTGGTGAAATGGGCATTTCGCCAGCCGAGCGCGTACCTTTATTTGCGGCGGGAGATACGGTTAAATTGGCGCAATATGCCAGCTATTTAAAAGCCTTGGCTAAGTTAGATTCTGTGACCATTTCAAAAGGGCTACCAGAAGCAGATGCGCCAGTGATGCTGGTGGATGAGTTTAAACTGATGCTAAAAGTGGAAATTGATGCAGCAGCAGAAACTGCGCGGTTAAGCAAAGAAATTTCAAGGCTCGAAGGCGAAATCGCCAAGGCCAATGCCAAACTGAATAACGAAAGCTTTGTAGCGCGCGCGCCAGCCGCAGTGGTGGAGCAAGAAAAGGCACGAGTAGGTGAGTTTAGTGTGAGTTTAGAAAAATTTAATGCGCAGTTGCTCAAGTTGAAATAGTTTTTTTAAATGTATTTAATCGCTTTTGTGTGTGTATTTATATTGCTAGTCATGGCGCTAATGCCTTACTACAAAAAACGGCATGAAAAAGCGGTAAATCGCTTGTTTGCGGGTAGAACAGAATTGTCTGAGAAAGTTTTTTTTGAAAAATATTTTGAACATCAAGGCGTTTCAGAAGCAGTTGCAATTGGTGTACGGCAGGTTTTAGAGAAAACTTTTGATACAGACTTATCTCGCTTAGATGCGGAGGATGATCTTTCAAAAAATATTCGTTATTTTTTTGAAAGTGACTCAATGGCAGATGTTGAGTTGCTGGTTGCCTTAGAACAAAAATTTACGATTAAATTTAGCGATGGTGAAGCTGAAAAAGTGCATACCATTCGGCAATTAGTGATGCTGGTGCATCAAAAAGTCAGCGGTCAATAAACATAGCAATTGGCTGAAATTTCAATCCTAAGCGCATGGAAAACCTAGACTCTAATGACGTGATGTGTATGTGTAGTGGCACAAAACGTGGGGCGATTATCCGCATGTTTGAAGCTAGCATGCGCTTGAAGAGATTTCACAGCCCTCAGGTGCATTGTCAGGTTGCGGAGGTTGTGAATGGGATGTTTCAGAGTTTCTAAAAGCGCTGCAAGAACTAAAAGCGAATATTTATAACGCGCTAAATTTTAGTTTAATCTCAAATCATTTAAGCTATATTCACTAGCAACATCAAACATGTTGCCTTGCAACCGCAAGGGTTGTCCCCGCAGAATATACCAGCTAAAGCTAGCTATTTATGCCTGAAAGCCATTATCTATAAGGCTTTCAGGGCGTTCTAGATTAATAACACAAAGCACGAATTAAGCGTTTGCCGCCGCCTGTGCCCCACAACCGTTGCAAAATTTGCTAAAGGCATTTTTACGCATGTTGCAAGTACCGCATTTGTTGTGCAAGCCAATGCCGCAATGCGGGCAAAAATCATTGCGCGTGTCTTTTAAATCTACGCTGCGCTCGCAACCTGGGCATACGCCTTTGCCCAAGCGGGTTAGCGCAACATCGTAACTAAGTTCTTCGCGGCGCACTAATTGTGGTTGCGCTTCAGCCAGTTTTTGTTTTTCTAAATATTTGTTTAGCGCGTCAATTGCATATTTACCAGCTATAACAGTGAGCAAAATGCCCACAATATAACGCACATAGCCGCCGTAACTTGGCAAATATGGCACTAGTTCGACAAAAAATGCAAACAAGGCAAAATAAATAAAGCCCCAAACAAACGGCCAATATTTAGTCTTACGTTTTTTGGCAAACAGCCAGCCTGCAATGCCAAGCAAAGGCAAAGTTAACGCTAGGCGATACAAAAACACGTGGGTTTCTTGCTTGCGTTGTTTTTCGTTCAATTGTTTTTGTGCGGCATTTTCTAACACATCTAATTTTTCTTGCAGTTTTCGCTCATTTTGCTCGGCATCAACTGATTGTTGCGCCACTTTGTCCACTTCAACATTGGCTTTTCGCTCTAGTACTTTCAAATCGTCCAAAGCCTGCGTGCGATTGGTCACTTCATCATTTTGGCTGTTTTTCTCGGTGGCTTGGCGCGTGGCAATCCAGTTGCTAAAAGTATCTTTTGCACTAATATAATTATTACTGGTGGCGGTTAATTTTACTTGCGCTTGGTTTGCTGCATCGTATAGATCGGTTCTAATTCGCCCTGCTTCACGCAGGTTGCTGCGCAGCGTTTCTGCGGCGGGCTTGTTAATATAGTCTTCTATGGTGTAATTTTTTTCTACCTGCGGCAAATCGCCAATAATGGCGCCGCCTAGCCCTGTTAAAAAGCTGGCAAAAATAAACGCAATTAACCACAAGCCGCGGTTAAACCATTTTTCTGATAATCGTAATCCTTTACTCATCACGTTTCCTTATTTTTAATTAGATAAACAAATTAACATCAGATTCCCCAGCAAACTCAAAAAACGTAGCAGCGCCTCCATACTCAATATCGTCAATAAAGTCTGTTTTTTTAAAATCGAATAAATCTACCGTCATTTGGCAGGCAATCAGCTTAACACCCGCCCCAATACAGGCTGCGCGCAGCTCTTCAATACTCGCCACGCCTTTGCTGGCAATTTTTTGTTTCATCATCATAGTGGCCATGCTTTCCATGCCTGGTAGCATTTGCACAAAGTTTGGCATGGAGATAGGCATGGGCATGGCAGGGTTGCCAAGCGGTGACACTTTCAAATCGCCTAAGTCTTTTTTAAGTAATGTTAAGCCATAAAACGTGAAAAATATTTGTACTTCGTAATCAAGTGCGGCGGCGGTAGAAGCTAAAATAAAAGGTGGATAAGCCCAATCGAGTGAGCCTTTTGATGCAATTAAGGCCAGTTTTTTAGTTGAGCCTTTAGCCATCAGCAGTATTTATTCAGGTCGTTTTTTAATATAAAACGTAAATACGCCATCTTCATCATCCATTTGCA
>JAYVRE010000314.1:0-15094 GCA_043776535.1 Methylotenera sp.
TATGATTTCGGGCAATTTAAGCATTATGTTTGGCTTAAAAGGCCCCAATGTGGCGATTGTTACTGCGTGTACTACAGGCACACACAGCATTGGCGACGCTGCACGTATGATTGAATATGGCGATGCGGATGTGATGATCGCAGGCGGAGCAGAAGCGGCGATTACTGAGCTTTCTGTGGGTGGTTTTGCCTCTGCCCGCGCATTATCTAACCGCAATGACGACCCAGCCACAGCCAGCCGCCCATGGGATAAAGACCGCGATGGCTTTGTAATAGGCGAGGGCGCAGGCGTGATGGTGCTAGAAGAATACGAACACGCTAAAGCCCGTGGCGCACGCATTTACGCAGAACTCTCAGGTTATGGTATGAGTGCCGATGCATACCACATGACCGCACCCAATATGGACGGGCCTCGCAGGTCAATGGTCAATGCGCTTAAAAACGCAGGCATTAATCCAACCGATGTACAGTTTATGAACGCTCACGGCACATCAACGCCGCTTGGCGACGCTAACGAAACCAACGCAATTAAAGCCACTTTTGGCGATTATGCGTACCAACTGGTCGTCAACTCGACAAAATCGATGACTGGCCACTTATTAGGCGGCGCAGGCGGCTTAGAATCAGTGTTTACTGTGCTTTCCATTTACAACCAAGTTTCACCGCCCACCATCAACATTTTCAACCAAGATCCGGAGTGCGATTTGGATTATTGTGCGAATACAGCACGAGATATGAAAATTACTTATGCGCTTAAAAACAATTTCGGCTTTGGTGGGACGAATGGTAGTTTGGTATTCAAGAAAATATAAACCTCTCATTCAATAGTCTGGCTAATCCCAGCTTAACGCGCCTCCTGTTTGGTATTCAGTGACGCGGGTTTCAAAAAAGTTTTTTTCTTTCTTCAAATCCATCATTTCACTCATCCAAGGAAATGGATTTGTCGCACCTGGATACAACACATCTAATCCAATTTGCACGCAACGGCGGTTGGCAATAAAACGTAAATACTCTTTAAACATCGTCGCATTCAAGCCCAGCACGCCTCTTGGCATGGTGGCTTCAGCATATTGATACTCAAGCTCCACGCCTTTTTGCATGAGTGCTTTAATCTCTTCACGAAATTCAGCTGTCCATAAATGCGGATTCTCAAGCTTAATCGTGTTAATCACATCGATACCGAAATTGCAATGCATCGACTCATCACGCAGAATGTATTGATATTGCTCCGCTGCGCCTTGCATTTTGTTTTGGCGCCCAAGTGCCAAAATTTGTACAAAACCGACATAGAAAAATAAGCCTTCCATAATACAAGCAAACACAATCAGCGAACGCAGTAATTGCTGATCCGCCTCTGGCGTACCTGTTTTAAATTCAGGATCTGTCAAAATATTAATGAACGGAATTAAAAAATCATCTTTGTTTTTAATGCTAGCGACTTCTTGATAGGCATTAAAAACTTCAGATTCGTCTAAGCCTAAACTTTCAACAATGTATTGATACGCATGTGTATGAATCGCCTCTTCAAAACCTTGGCGTAATAAGTATTGGCGACATTCTGGCGCGGTAATATGGCGATAAGTACCTAGCACAATATTATTCGCAGCTAGTGAGTCTGCCGTTGTGAAAAAGCCCAGGTTGCGCTTCACAATCAACCGCTCATCATCAGTCAATGCCGTGCTATCTTTCCATTGTGCAATATCACGACTCATTGACACCTCTTGTGGCATCCAATGATTCGCACAACCAGCTAAATACTTATCCCAAGCCCAATGATATTTAAACGGTACCAGTTGATTAACGTCGGTTTGGCCATTAATCATGCGCTTATCAGAGGCATTTACACGCCCCGAGATTGAGGGTTGATTTGCTGCAACTGGTGGCGACTTAATTTCAACTACTGTTGTAGGCACTACAGCCAATTGCGGCTTAACTGGCTCTACGTAAACTTCATCTTCAAATGAAAGCATATTAATTCCTTAAATTCTTAATATTTACTGGCAAGATTCGCATTCTGGGTTATCAATCGAACACATTTTTGGTGCTTCTTCTAAGCCTGACGAGACGGCATTCAATTCGCCACCTGATCCTGTCGATTTCTCCGCCGCTGTTGCACCCAATGAACGTAAGTAATATGTGGTTTTTAAGCCACGTTGCCAAGCCAATAGGTAGGTATCATTAAGCTTCTTGCCAGAAGGCACAGCAAAATACAGGTTGAGTGATTGTGCTTGGTCTATCCATTTTTGGCGACGCGCTGCTGCTTCAATCAACCAAGTTGGGTCAACATCAAATGCTGTTGCATACAGTTGTTTTAAATCGGCAGGTACACGGTCAATTTTTTGTAGTGAACCATCAAAATATTTTAAATCAGACACCATCACCGTATCCCAAAGCCCGCGAGCTTTTAAATCAATCACCAGTTGCTCATTCACAATCGTAAATTCGCCAGACAAGTTAGATTTAACATATAGGTTTTGATACTCAGGCTCAATACTCGCTGACACACCCACGATATTTGAAATGGTTGCAGTAGGCGCAATGGCCACGCAATTAGAGTTACGCATGCCGACTTTTTGGATACGCGTTCTTAGTGCATCCCAATCCAGTGTTTCGCTTCTATCTACCTCTACATTGCCACCACGCTCACTTAACAACAAATCAAGCGTATCGAGTGGCAAGATGCCTTGATCCCACAAGCTTCCCTTAAAGCTAGAATAAGCGCCGCGCTCTTCAGCCAAAACTGTAGAAGCGTAGTAAGCGTTGTAACACACCACTTCCATCGCACGGTCTGCAAACTCAACTGCCTCCATACTCGCATAAGGAATGCGCATGGCATGTAAGCAATTTTGGAAACCCATAATGCCCATACCGACTGGTCTGTGGCGAGTATTCGCGTTGCGCGCTTTGCCAACTGGGTAGAAATTAATATCCACCACGTTATCTAGCATACGCATACCCACTTTAATCGTGGCTTGTAATTTGTCGTTATCTAACACTAACTCACCGTTAATTTCGGTTAAATGTTGCAATAAGTTCACAGAACCTAAATTACAAACAGCAATTTCCGTATCAGAAGTATTCAGCGTAATTTCTGTACATAAGTTAGAACTATGCACTACGCCGACATGCTGTTGTGGTGAGCGGATATTGCATGGGTCTTTGAAGGTAATCCAAGGATGACCTGTTTCAAACAACATCGAAAGCATCTTGCGCCACATCTGTAATGCAGGAATTTTCTTAAATAGTTTGATTTCACCATTATTAGCACGACGCTCATATTCGACATAAGCAGCTTCAAAAGCCTTGCCATATTTATCATGCAAATCTGGTACGTCGTTGGGCGAAAACAGTGTCCAATCGCCAGCCTCAGTCACGCGGCGCATAAATAAATCTGGTATCCAGTGTGCAGTGTTCATGTCATGCGTGCGGCGGCGATCATCACCTGTATTTTTGCGTAAATCTAAAAACTCTTCAATATCTAAATGCCAAGTTTCTAAATAGCCGCATACAGCGCCTTTGCGCTTACCACCTTGGTTTACTGCAACAGCCGTGTCGTTCACCACTTTTAAGAATGGAATCACGCCTTGGCTCTTACCGTTAGTGCCTTTAATGCGCGCGCCTAATGAACGCACTGGTGTCCAGTCATTACCTAAGCCGCCTGCATATTTTTGCAATAACGCGTTTTCTTTAATACCTTGGTAAATACCTTCAAGGTCATCGCTAACCGTGGTTAAGTAGCAGCTGGATAATTGTGAATGCAATGTTCCCGCATTGAACAAAGTTGGCGTTGAGCTCATAAAGTCAAACGTACTCAATACGTTATAGAACTCAATCGCGCGCGCTTCGCGGTCGATTTCGTTAATCGCTAAGCCCATCGCAACGCGCATAAAGAATATTTGTGGCAATTCAATGCGACGCTCTTCAATGTGCAAAAAGTAACGGTCATATAGCGTTTGAATGCCTAAATAACCAAATTGGAAATCACGTTCTTTTTTAAGTGCAACTGCTAGCTTACTTAAATCAAATTGCGCTAAACGCTGATCTAGCAACTCTGCATCAATACCCATTTTAATATAACGCGGAAAATATTCTGCGTAATGTACATCCATATCTGCATGACTCACACGCTCACCTAGTACTTCTGCGCGAACTAAATCCAGTTGCAAACGCGCTGTTACATAGTTATAAGCAGGCTCAGTTTCAATCAAACTACGTGCAGATAAAATCAGCGCTTTGAACACCTCAGTAAACGGAATGCCATCGTACAAGTCACGCACTGCTTGCTCGACTACATTACTTGAGCTAACTGCATCACCCAAATTTAAACAAGCCTCACTCACCATCACAGTAAGTTCTTTAATGTTTAACGGCGTCAATTTGCCGTCAATATTGACGTTAATCGCATGTGCTGGTTCTGCTGTAATGGCTTTTTCAGCAGCACGTTCTGCATTACGCTTTTCGCGGTAAAGCACGTAAGCACGTGCTACGTCGTGGTTGCCGTTACGCATCAATGCGAGTTCAACTTGGTCTTGTATATCTTCAATGTGAATCGAACCACCAGCAGGTAGGCGGCGCATCAAAGCGGCGCTGACCAATTGGCTTAATGTTGCAACTTGGTCGCGTACACGAGCTGATGCCGCACTTTGATTGCCCTCAACGGCTAAAAAAGCCTTAGTAATGGCAATTGAAATTTTATCGAGATTGAATTGAACAGCCGCGCCGTTTCGGCGAACAACCTGCAGCGTAGGCAACAGTGTTTCGGTAGCAGATGGTCGAATATCATCCATTTGGTTTTTCCCTTTTTCAAAAAGGGCGGGTACGCTTTAGTGCTCTAAATGCTAAATAATTTTAGAACAACTAAAGACCAGCAAGGGAGGCAATGCTTTAAATAAAGAATCACTTCCATCTGCCGAGGACACCCCGCCTCAAACGTTATAAAATAGTTTCGCGCATTATTATCTAAGCGCAAAAAATGCACACGGCAGGTCTCCTGGCTCTCAGGTCATCGCTATTTGTTGGCCTTCCCGAATCAAAAAACATTCAGTGGCAGATACTTTAAAAACAAGCTTAACAAATAACTCGCTAATTACAGTTGCGGGGGCAGCTCTGGCATTGATATTTGCTTTGTACAAATCTAGCAAAACATCGCACCGTATTCCCTTTTATCTTACATTTTGATTAAAAAGTAAGAACCGTGTAACAACACTATAACGCAATATAAGTGGTTAGTTCAATAATAAAACACTATATATTGATATTATTTTGTATGCGTCTGTTTTGTAAAGGTTTTTTATTTTAGGCAAAACTTAGTTAATAGTTACCAATCAAAAGTGAATCTTTCGCTAAGCTCAAGATGGCGGTGTTAGTGAAAAAATCAAGTTAACTGCGTCCGTAAGCCCTTAGCTACAATCACCATGTTTTTAAGTGCGGCTTTAGTTTCAGGCCAGCCACGGGTTTTTAGGCCACAATCTGGGTTAACCCACAGACGTTCTACTGGCACCACGTCTATGGCGCGCTTCATCAGTTTTCCCATTGCTTCTACTGTTGGCACGCGTGGCGAGTGAATGTCATAAACCCCTGGGCCAATATCATTTGGATATGAAAACTCACCAAAAGCATCTAGTAACTCCATGGCAGATCGTGATGTTTCAATGGTAATTACATCAGCATCCATAGCCGCAATGGCTGGCAAAATATCGTTAAATTCGGCATAACACATGTGCGTATGAATCTGTGTGTCATCGCGCGCTACACTGGCAGATAACTTAAAAGCGCGTACGGCCCAACCCAAATAATGTGCCCAAGCAGTCTTTTGCAAGGGCAAGCCTTCGCGTAGTGCTGGCTCATCAATTTGAATAATGGCAATACCAGCTTTTTGCAAATCATCCACTTCATCGCGTATGGCCAATGCTAATTGCAAAGCGGTGGTTTCACGCGGTTGATCATCTCGCACAAATGACCATTGCAACATGGTAACTGGACCAGTGAGCATGCCTTTTACAGGCTTTTTAGAGAGCGATTGTGCGAAGCTCGCTGTATCTACCGTCATGGCGTTTGGCCTGTACACATCGCCAAAAATCACTGGCGGTTTTACACAGCGTGAGCCATAGCTTTGCACCCAGCCATTTTGCGTAAACGCATAGCCAGCTAGTTGCTCGCCAAAAAATTCCACCATATCGTTGCGTTCAGCTTCGCCGTGCACTAGCACATCTAGGCCGATTTCTTCTTGCTGTTGAATGGCATAGGCAATGTGTGACTCCATATCTGAGTCATATTTAGCTTGGCTAAGTTCGCCATTTTTAAATGCAGCACGGCTAGCACGAATATCTGGCGTTTGTGGGAATGAGCCAATAGTGGTGGTTGGTAATAATGGTAAATTTAAACGTGCTTTTTGGGCAAGTACACGTGTTTCAAAATCGCTATTGCGGTTTTCATCAACGCTATCTAACGCTAATAATCGAGCTTTTACGGCATTGTCATGCACACGTTTGGAGGTGTTACGTGATGCAATCGCTGCACGTGACACAGCCAACTCATTGGCGACAGAATACGCACCTGCATTCAGCGCTTTTGTAATAATGCTTAATTCCGTGAGCTTTTCATCTGAAAATGCTAGCCATGATTTTATTTCAGCATCTAATTTAACTTCATGTGCTAGTGTTACAGGCGTATGCAGCAGGGAACAACTAGGGGCAACCCATAAACGCTCACCCAATCGCTGCACCCAAGGCGTTAACATTTCCAGTGTCTTATCTAAATCTGTGCGCCAAATATTGCGCCCATCAATAACGCCGCAAGATAGCACCCAGTAGCTAGGAATCGCATTCACCCAAGGGCCTAGTTGCTCTGGCGCACGCACACAATCAATATGAATGCCGTCCACTGGCAAACTGGTAATCACTACTTGATAGCGTGACACATTGGCAAAGTAAGTAGTGAGCAACAATTTAGGGCGCGATATGCGGAAATAAGCATAGGCACGTTCAAACGCTTTTAGCCAAGCATCGTCTAAATCAAGCGCAAAAATTGGCTCATCAATTTGCAGCCACTCTACTTTTTTAGCGTGTAATTCTTGCAATAAATTCGCGTATTGCTGGGCTAGGTTATCCAATAAATCTAGCTTATTGATGCCACGCGCTTTGCATAAGTATAGAAAACTCACTGGACCTAGCAATACTGGCTTAACCTGTTTCGATACCTTTTGTGCTTCATCCACTTGGTTTAAAAAGTCATGAGCATTAATTGAAAATGCTGTATCAGCATTCAGCTCAGGCACAATATAATGATAGTTGGTATCTAGCCATTTGGTCATTTCCATTGCAGGCTGTTCTAAGTTGCCCCTCGCCAATGCAAAATAAGCATTTTCTGGGGAAATCGTTTTTTCGCCGAAGGGCAATTTAGCAAAGCGTTTAGGTTCTGCACCAAATAAAACCGTGTGGTCTAGCACATGGTCATAAAGCGAAAAATCATTACTGGTAATGAATGCTAAGCCAGCGCCTTGCTGCTTTTGCCAATGAGTAGCGCGTAATGATTTGGCTACTTTTTGCAAGTCTTCAGTTGAAGTTTCACGCCGCCAAAATGATTCTAGCGCAAATTTTAACTCGCGTTTTGCACCCACACGTGGGTAACCTAATAAATGTGCTTTTGTCATGAAAGTGCGTCCAAAAATATAAAGCAGCCATTTTAAACAGCTAAATATTTTAATAAAGTGAAAGTTTTTGTGTTAAATTTGAATTAAATTCATACCTGTAAAATATTATGCTCGAAATCCGCCACTTAAAATCGCTTAAAGCCATTGCTGAAACCAATAAACTAGGACTTGCCGCAGAACGCGTGTTCTTAACGCAGTCTGCTCTTTCTCACCAAATACGCGCTTTAGAGACGCATTACGACGTCACCTTATTTCTGCGTAGCGCACAGGGTTTACGTTTTACTCCTGCTGGGCAACGCTTGCTAGACTTGGCTTATGCATTGCTGCCGTTAGTTGAACAATCTGAGCGGGATTTAATTCGACTCAAAAGTGAACAGTCGGGCGAGTTACGCATTGTTTTAGAGTGCCACACTTGCTTTGATTGGCTTACGCCCGTGATGGATGCTTTTAGGCATGCATGGCCAGAAGTTGAGATTGACTTGGTCTCAGGTTTTCACAGTGACCCCTGGCATTTACTGCATGATGCCAAAGCAGATGTGGTGATAGGCGGTTTGCATGAAAATTTGCGTACACTGACGCACCTACCTTTGTTTAAATTTGAAATTATGGCTGTGCTAGCTCCCGACAATCCGCTCAACACAAAAAAGCAACTCTCTGCCAGCGATTTTACAAATAAAACGCTCATTACCTACCCAGTGCCAGAGAGTCGTATAGATGTGATTACCCAAGTATTAAAGCCTGCTAATATCCAGTTTAACCGCCGCACAGCAGAACTCACTATTGCTATTATCCAGCTAGTAGCCAGCCACCGCGGTTTAGCGGCACTACCTAGCTGGGGCATTCAAAGCTATGTTGAACACGCGTATGTGGTTGCGAAACCAATAGGCGCTAAAGGCCTTTGGTCTGAGTTATATGCAACAGGTACGCATGATTTTATGACGAAACCTTATCTGCAAGACTTTGTACGAATAATCAAAGAAACTTGCGCCTGTAACTTAGATGGCATCAAGCTACTACAATAGCTTGACTCGATTCTAATCAGCAAGACTTTATAATTCGTGCAGCCTATGGTTTAATTGCAGCTCATGGCACACATTCATACCTATCTTATTAACGGCAGTTTCGATCACACCATTTCGCCACTAGACCGAGGTTTTTCTTACGGTGATGGCGTTTTTCGCACGCTAGTCATGCGTGAGGGATCACCTGAAAACTGGCCATTGCATTATCAAAAACTGGTGGCAGATTGCAGTGCAATTGGCATTGTTTGCCCCAGCCCAGAGCTTCTCATGAATGATTTACAGCAGTTATTTTTGCTAGATGAAACGGCTGTAGCCAAAATTATTATCACGCGTGGTGAGGGTAATCGGGGCTACACGCCACCTGCAGTCACCGCGCCGATGCGGGTTGTGGTCAAATCACCCACGCCGCAATACCCAGAGACAAGGTTTGTTGATGGCGTTAACTTAATCGTTTGCGAAACGCGTTTGGCGCTGCAACCAAGGCTGGCGGGCATTAAGCACTTGAATCGCCTTGAAAACGTGCTGGCGCGCATGGAATGGCATAGCCCTGACATTGCGGATGGCATTTTTCTAGACATTAATGACAACGTGATTGAATGCACCGCAGGTAATATTTTTGCACGCTTTGATGATACTTTAATTACGCCAAGCCTTACGCAGTGCGGCGTTGCGGGCGTTACGCGGCAACGCATTATTGAGCTTGCACATACACTTGCATTAAAAATTGTAGTCGAAACTTTAAGTTTAGAAAAATTACTGTCGGCGGATGAGGTGATTATTTGCAATAGTCTTTATGGAGCTTGGCAAGTGAAAACGGTACAGATGAAAGCGAGTCAAAACAACTCAAATAGCCTAGAAAAACCAATCAAAACAGCTAGCCTAGCAGCCAATATCCGCGCGGCTCTCAGGACATGATTAAATTAATTAAACTCATGTTTTTAATTGGTTTATTGGCAGCCGTTGGCTTTGGCGTATGGCTGTACCATTACGCTAAGACGCCATTAAATTTACCGCCACAAGCGCAAGAAATCACCATTAAACCCAATAGCGGCCTCAAAAGCATCGCTAATCAGCTGGTTGCACAGCAGGTGATTCCAGATGCGCTGTCGTTTGTGATTTTGGGAAAATTACTACGCAAAGAGCCATATTTGCAAGCGGGCGATTACACGCTCAACAAAAATGTGACGCCATATCAATTGTTGCTATCACTCAACGACGGCAAGGCTACGCAAGGCAGCATTACTTTTATTGAAGGTAAAACTTTCAAGCAAATGCGCGCAAAATTGGCTAAAAATGATAGCGTAAAAACCACGATTGCAGATTTAAGCGATACAGAAGTGATGCGCATTGTGGGTAAAGGTGAAAAGCATGCTGAAGGCTTGTTTTTCCCTGATACTTTTTATTTTGATCGCGGTACAACGGACATTGTGATACTAAAACGCTCGTACGAAGGGTTGCAAGTTAAGCTCACCAAAGCTTGGGTGAATCGCGCTTCTGGCTTGCCTTACAAAAATAGTTATGAGGCGCTGATTATGGCTTCAATCGTCGAAAAAGAGACCGGAAAAGCGTCTGAGCGGCCTATGATTGCAGGAGTTTTTCTCAATCGTTTACGCATTGGAATGCGCTTACAAACCGACCCCACGGTGATTTACGGCATGGGCGACAATTTCGACGGCAATATTCGTCGTAAAGATTTAAGCGCCGATACGATTTACAATACCTATACGCGTGCTGGATTGCCACCTACGCCAATCGCTATGCCTGGCTTGGCTTCTATCGAAGCGGCTCTACACCCCGAAAAAACCAAAGCATTGTATTTTGTGGGCAAGGGCGATGGTAGCCATGCGTTTTCTAATTCATTAGTCGAGCACAACCATGCTGTGGCAAAATATCAGCTCAATTTAAGACGCAAAAAATAATGGAAATCGCTTAATGTTAGCTCAATCAAAAAAACGCGGCAAATTTATCACGCTAGAAGGCATGGATGGTGCGGGTAAAAGCACGCATATTCCCAATATTATTGCCGCACTTAAAACGCGTGGTGTAGAAGTGGTATCTACACGCGAACCAGGCGGAACAAGGCTCGGCGAGCAATTGCGCGCTTTGTTATTGCACGATGCGATGCACCCAGAAACCGAAACTTTGCTGATGTTTGCCGCACGGCGGGAGCATATTGCCAACGTGATTGAACCTGCTTTGAAGCGCGGTGCTTATGTGCTATCTGACCGATTCACCGATGCCACTTACGCCTATCAGTGCGGCGCAAAAGGCGTTGCTAGCACTAAAATCAAGCAGCTTGAAAAGTGGGTACAAGGTAATTTGCAGCCCGATATGACTTTGCTGTTTGACGTGCCAGTAGAAATTAGCATGAAAAGGCTTTCTAGCGCGCGTGAACCAGATAAATTCGAGCGCGAAGATGTCAAATTTTTTGAAAAATTACGCCAGGCTTATTTAACGCGCGCTAAAGAAAACCCAGCACGTTTTCGTGTGATTGATGCGAATCAAGCACTGAATAAAGTTAAAAATTTAGTTGAAGAAGCAATCTCAACACTATGATTTATAGTTAAAAATATATGTATTCATGGCAAAAAAATCAATGGCAACACATTATGCAGCAGCGTGCGAGTTTGCCGCATGCTTTATTGTTGCGCGGGCGTGCTGGCACGGGCAAACAGGAATTTGCGCTAGATTTATCAAAAACTTTATTGTGCAGTCAAGCAGGTGATCAAGCGTGCGGTGTTTGCCCAAGCTGCGTGTGGTTTGCAGAAGGTAATCATCCAGATTTTCGCTTGATTACACCAGAAGACGCTGACAATGCTGAAGATGCACCTGTTAAGAAAAAAGCCACAAAAAAAAGTCAAATTTCAGTCGCACAAATACGCCAACTCATTGATTATTTAAGTCTTTCCAGCCACCAAGTGAAAGGTGCGCGCATTATTTTAATTTCACCCGCCGAGACCTTGAATTTGGCTTCTGCCAACGCGCTGCTCAAAATGCTGGAAGAACCACCTGCCAACACCTTGTTTTTATTAGTCACTGGCCAACCACAACGCCTGCTGGCTACCATTCTCAGTCGTTGCCAAGCGATTGATATGCCGCTACCAAGCAAAACAGAAGCGCTGGCCTGGTTAAAAACGCAAGCTGTTAAAGATGCAGAAAATGTACTGGATTACGCTGGTGGCGCCCCATTGCTTGCTTTGCAGATAGCGGAAGAGGGTGAAACTAGGTTCAACTTAGTTAAAAATTTAAGCCTTGGCGCTAGACTAGACCCGTTTGCTTGCGCACCGTTATTCTTGAGCATTGGCATGGAGCGCGCCTTAGAAGCGCTGCAAAAATGGGTGTTTGACTTGGCCGCTTATCAGCTTACGCAGGTTTTGCATTATCATGCTCAACACACTAGCACTTTGCAAGCGCTGTGTAAAAGCGTAAACTTAAAAGCATTATTAAGTTTTCAAGACAAATTGCTAGATGCCAAAAAAACGGCCAATCATCCCTTGAGTAATGAATTACAACTTGAAAATTTATTGCTACAATATACGCAAATATTTAAGCCTCTAAATATAAAGAATTAGCATAAATAGCATTGTAAAAACATTAAGAAAAGAGCCTACAATTGAACATGGAAGCCACTACAGAGCAAGTTAAAGAAGCGAGTAATAAGCCTGGCGTGCTATCATTGGCCATCAAAGAAAAATCTGCGCTGTATGCTGCCTATATGCCCTATATCAAAGGCGGCGGCTTATTTATCCCGACTAATAAAAACTTCAAAATTGGTGAAGAAGTTTTTATGCTTTTAAGTTTAGTGGATGACCCTCTGAAGCTTAAAGTAGTGGGTAAAGTAATTTGGGTGACCCCAGTTGCGCAAGCTACCCGCCCGCAAGGTATTGGTGTGCAATTTAGCGATAAAGATGGAGGCACAGAAGTGCGAAACAAAATCGAAGCGATTTTAGGCGGCGCTTTAAAAGCTAATCGTCCTACTCATACCATGTAATCCATGGCACATCATGTAAACAAAGTGCTTATATAAATAGCGTTTGTCAGGCCATAATCATCATGTTAGTCGATTCACATTGTCATCTAAATTTTTCTGAGTTTACTGAAAATATCCATGCCGTCAGGCAGCTGATGCACGATTCGCAGGTTGGTCATGCGCTGTGTGTTTCGGTTACCTTAGATAAATTCCCCGAAGTGCTAAACCTTGCAGAACAGTACGACAATTTTTACGCTTCTGTCGGCGTACATCCCGATTACGAAGACATAGAAGAGCCCAGCGTAGAAGCGCTTGTCAATCTGGCACAGCATCCAAAAATTGTGGCCATTGGCGAGACAGGCTTGGATTACTTCCGCTTAACGGGAGATTTGGAATGGCAGCGTGAGCGCTTTCGCACGCATATTCGCGCTGCAATTTTAGCTGGTAAACCGCTTATTATTCACACCAGAAGCGCCGCCGAAGATACTTTGCGCATTATGCAGGAAGAGGGCGCAAATCAAGTGGGCGGGGTGATGCACTGCTTTACCGAAAACCTAGAAGTGGCACTGCAAGCCATTGAGCTAGGGTTTTACATTTCGTTTTCTGGCATCGTCACCTTTAAAAACGCCACGCAAATTAAAGAAGTAGCCCTTGCCATTCCACTCGATAAAATGCTGGTAGAAACCGACTCACCCTACCTTGCACCAGTGCCATTTCGCGGCAAAACCAATCAGCCTGCGTATGTGAAATATGTGGCGCAAGAAATCGCCAATCTGCGCGGCATCAGCTTAGATGCTGTGATGCAGGCCACTACAGAAAATTTTTTCACGCTATTTAAACACGCGAAAGTAGTGAATTAAACATGCAACTCACCATGCTAGGCGTAGGCTCTAGCGCAGGCACGCCCGTTGTGGGTTGCGGTTGTGCTACTTGTGTATCTAGCGACGCTCGTAATAAGCGCACACGCTGCTCTAGTCTGATTACGCTAGATTCTGGTGAAAACATACTCATCGATACTGGCCCAGATTTGCGTGACCAATCGCTACGCGAGAACATTAGACGCGTCGATGCGGTGTTATACACGCACACGCATGCTGATCACTTGCATGGCATTGACGATTTACGTGCTTTTTGCCAAATACAACGTAGACAAATCCCTCTGTATGCCAGAGAAGATGCAGTTGAACACATTAAGCAAAAATTTGGCTATGTGATGCGTGAGCCTAGCGATTTTTGGGATCTGCCCGTACTTCGCATAGAGCCTATTCATGCAGCCTTCGAGATATTTGGCATTACAATTACGCCTATCCCTGTGATGCATGGCAGAAGTCATATTTTTGGCTATAGAATTGGTAATTTCGCTTACATGACCGATGTTTCTGAAATTCCAGAATCCTCATTTGCGCTTTTAGAAGGTTTAGATCTGCTGCTGCTAGATTGCTTGCGCGAAACTTCGCATCCAACGCACATTAATATTGAACAAAGCTTGGCTTACATAGGTCGTATTAAAGCAAAACAAAGTTATATGATTCACATGACACATGAATTAGAATACACATCTTTAAGCAAGCAGCTGCCAAAAGACGTTTTCGTGGGCTTTGATGGCTTAAAATTACATATCAATTGATGCCTTAGTATAGGCGAGGTCAACAAAACGCGTCACAGTTCGTTATACGAGCTATTATCGAATTTAATAGGTTTAGAGGAAAATACAGCAATGACGAATACAATTAAGAAAATTATTGCGAGCAGCCTTGCCATTGGCTTGCTTGCTGTTTCAAGCGCTTACGCAGGCGGTAAAACTTATTCTGAGAATGAGTTTTTAGACAGCTTCGGCGGCAAAACCAAAAAAGTAATCACGGCTAAATTAGGCGCGCCAGTAAAAAAAGAGCTTTCTGTAAAACCTACAGACGCAGCATCAATCACTGGTAAAAATGTTGATAATAAAAGCTCTAAGCCCGTTAAAGTAGAGATGTGGTATTACAAAAATATTGTGCGGTATGACCCAAAGCGCACCTATAAAGAAACAGAAATTACTTTTGTGAATGATCGTGTCATGAATATTGCATTTTTCAATAATAGATAATCGACAATAAGTAGGTAGTAATTGTAAAAAATAAGGTGGAGGTTTAAATCTCGGCCTTATTTATAATATTATTTACTTCGCATAATGTATATTATGTTAAATAATAAGAGGGTTCTATAAATCGCGGGGTATCTACATGATAGATTTATTCGGCACTATTGCTTAGTTATTTAAATGACGTGGAGCTGAGAATAGATTATCGGCCAAACTTTAAAGACACAATCAAACCTCAGCCATTTAATAATCAAATGCATGTTAATTTATTAGGCGAGTCTGTAAATAATTCTGTGTAAATGCTGATTGAGTGCATTAATTTAAGGGTGGCACTCTGTCACCCAATTCAATACTAAAACGATTCAGCGCAGC
>JAYVRE010000315.1:0-3798 GCA_043776535.1 Methylotenera sp.
GCGGAGAAAATCATGAAAACATTACTGCAAGTTTTAAGTGATAAAAAACATAAGGAAATTATTTCAATTGCGCCAAATCGACCAGTTTTTGATGCCTTAGTGATTTTAGCAGAATACAAAATCGGTGCGCTGGCCGTAATGGAAGGCGACAAGCTGGTGGGGATTTTTTCTGAACGCGATTACGCGCGCGAGGTGATTCTGCAAGGCCGCTCATCTAAAACCACGCAAATAGTCGAGGTAATGACGGCCAAGGTAATCACTGGAAAACCAGATGACATGGTAGATAAAACCTTGAACTTGATGAGCGAAAAGCGGTTTCGGCATTTGCCAGTGCTGGAAGGCGACAAAATGATAGGTATGCTGTCGATTGGCGATTTGGTGAAGGAAACTATTGCTTACCAGCAGCGATTAATAGCAGAGCTGGAAAGTTATATTAAAGGTTAAACTAACTTGTAGGAGAGATTTTTTAAATCGCGAATTTAATCTGTATTTTTCGCGATTTAAAAATCGCTCCTACAAGCCCCATACAATTTACTCGCCGATAATTTTAACCAGCACGCGTTTTTTGCGTCTGCCATCAAATTCGCCGTAAAAAATCTGCTCCCACGGGCCAAAATCCAGCTGACCATCGGTAATTGCAACCACCACTTCGCGCCCCATTACTTGGCGCTTCATGTGTGCATCGGCATTATCTTCACCTGTATCATTGTGGCGATAGCCGCTAACAGGCTCATGCGGCGCAAGACGCTCTAGCCATTGCGTGTAATCATGGTGCAAGCCGCGCTCGTCATCGTTAATAAACACGCTGGCGGTAATATGCATAGCATTCACCAGCACAAAACCTTCGCGCACGCCGCTTTCGCGCAGGCATTCCTGCACTTGCTCGGTAATGCGAATAAACGCCACACGAGTGGGCGGATTAAACCAAAGTTCTTTGCGAAAGCTTTTCATTTTTAGACTCCTAATTTATTCGTTTATTTTAGCACTCAAAATTGACTCTGGCACAAACAAAAAAGGCCTCCATTTGGAGGCCTTTTAAAACTAAAAAATCTAGCTTTTTACTTCAAGTTCTTGCTTAAAATCTTTACCTTCATTATCGGTCGCCAGTACTTCTAACTTGCCTGGTGCAGTTGGCACAAAATTAAATTTAAAGTAGGGGTCTTCTGCTGTACCCACGCCCACATCCACGGTTAGCACATTTTTGCCATTGTAATTAAACGTGGTTTTGTTAATGTAAAACGCTGGAATAAACCCTTGCGATACCAATTCACGCTGCAAACCAGTACGCATCGGGTGTTTAATATTAAAGGTGGTCGATGTCACAGCGCCAATTTTTACGGGGTCTTCTACTTTCAATTTGATTTTACCAGCCGATGCGCGCACCACTGCTTCATCTGCATCTACCGTGCCACCGCAGCCACCCGCAGCACGGATTTCACGCGAAGTTAAATATAATTTGCCATCAGCCGTTTCGCCCACTAAGCGCACAAACGCATCGGTTTCAAATCTAATTCTTGTCGCCATTTGAAAATCGCCTAAGGCATCAGTTAAGTGATAAGTAGCGGTCAATGGAATCGGGTTCGCATCCACAAACGAATACAATTTGACGATTTTTACGCCTTTTGCAGCCGCGTTATCGATGGTATAAGTCACAGGCACTTGCGCACCACTTTCGGCGCGGCGCGGTGCCTCAATTTTCATGAAATCTGCTTCTATCATTTCGCGTTTTTCAAAAAACGCTTCTTTCATCACAGGCCATAATTTAGGATCAGATTCCGCAAAAGCAGATGCGCTAGAAGCCAATAGAATTGCGCTTGCCAAGGCACCTATTAATAATTTATTAAAACGCATATCTTCTCCATACTTGCCATTTACTTAATTAACGCATTACAAACTTTTATGACTACACTGCAATGTTCTAGTTTTTTTAATCACTTGTATGTGATGCGAGTCACACAACTTTTAAACCTGCGTTGGGTCGCCTGATGGTCGCATTGCATAATCGGGGTTCCAAAATTCCTCAAAATTCAATTCCACGCCATTGCCCGCTGGGTCTATTAAATTAATCTGCCGAACGCTGTTAGCAAGCACCCGCGTAGTAAATGGTACATTATTTGCGCTCAAATGCGCTTCCATCGCTGGCATATCGGTGCAGGTAAAAGACACATGATCATAAGTGCCATGCACGTTGAGTTGCGGCGGGCTGGAGGTTTTATATTCTGCCAAATGCACCACATCGTTAGTACCAATGTAAAGCCAATAGCCGTAAGTTGTACTCGCCACGCGCTTGCCGACAGTTAGCCCCAAAATATCGCAATAAAAATCGCGCAGCTTGAGCATGGTGTCGCGGTCGGTGCGAAAATTAACGTGGTTGATTTCGGTGAGTGGCATTAAAGTTATTTAGCGCGATATTCAATAGAAGGTTGTCCAGCCAGCAGCCCAACAACACTAATGTCTTCATCCAACTCTGGCCAGTAAATACCCACACCATTGCCCATTAACTCATATACCGAGCGCTTTGCGGGCGTAGCATTATTTAAGCGTGGAAACCACACCAAAGGCGCAGAAAGCACACGCCCATCGGTTAATCTCACCACCAAATCGCTGTCTGATGTTTCTACAGATTGTGCGATTGGCTCAGCGTTTAATGTTAAAGAAGTCATTCCAAGCCTCCAAAAATAAAGCTTCATGTTCACGAACTAAAACTAACAGTTGATTCAATTCTTTTGCATTAAAACCAATACTACTCGATAAATTAACAGGTTGTATCCAAAATTTGGCAAGTTTATTATCTGACTGCACGTGAATATGCGCAGGCTCTTGACCTTCATTTGCATAAAAAAAGAAACGAAACGCACCTACTCTTAAAACGGTTGGCATTTATCTCAACTTGAAGCCAATTTAAAGTTCACTAAATGTGGTGCAATATCACTTAAAGTTAAATCTAAATTGAAATTATGCACTTTCGAATTTATTTCTGCATGAACTACAATCATTGCTTTTTGGTGACTGCTAAAAGTTCTTTCAATCGCAGCAACATTGTCAGCTGTTAGGTTATCTTGCAACATAAAATCTTGTTGAGTCAACGATGAGACAATTTCTCGATTCAATTTTGTTAGCTTAGCTACATGTCCAGCAGAATGAAACTCAATAATAAGTCTGTCTATTTCAATATCAAAATAAGTAAAGTTTGTAACTCTTAGCCAAATTGTAATATCTTTTTTATCCCCTGCATACAAGGTAACCGCTTCATATCTAGGTCTTAAATCAATTTGTACTTTTTGTTGAAACCATTTCTTTGAAAAAGCCTTTTTCAGCAAAAAACCTGGAAGCCAAGTAACTCCTTTCCAAAGATATTTCAATGAAATTGAGTCAACTGCCATCTTAACCAGCTACATTTGGCGTACGCACGCGAATATGCAATTCCCTGAGCTGTTTTTCGTCCACCTCATTCGGTGCATTGGTCATCAAGCATTGTGCGCGTTGCGTTTTGGGGAAGGCAATCACATCGCGAATCGATTCTGCGCCCGCCATCAACGTCACAAGTCTATCTAAACCGAACGCCAAGCCGCCGTGCGGGGGTGCGCCGTATTGTAAGGCATCTAGTAAGAAGCCAAATTTCTCTTGCGCTTCTTCTTTGCTGATTTTTAGCGCATCGAATACTTTGGATTGTACGTCTTGTTTGTGGATACGCACTGAACCGCCGCCGACTTCCCAGCCGTTTAGCACCATGTCGTAGGCTTTGGATAAGCACGCGCCAGGGTTGGTGGTGAGCATTTCTTCGTGGCCGTCTTTTGG
>JAYVRE010000316.1:0-3728 GCA_043776535.1 Methylotenera sp.
TAAACCGCCACAGATTTAATGCCCATTTCAGAGCAAGCGCGTACAATACGTACTGCAATTTCACCCCGATTAGCGACTAGAATTTTTTTGAACACACTGTTGCCCTAATATTAACTAACAAAAATTACTCACAAACCCGCTAATTGTAACACGCTGGCGCAGCCTGCAAAATACGCACGGCGCTAAAAACTTAAGCTAAATTAAACTTTTATGATGAAACCTTTAACAATTAACGACTTAGTAATTAACAATTTAGAATTCGCACAAGCCAAGCAAACACTGGCTGGCGAGATTGATGCTTTAAAATGTGAAAGATTGGCCGAAACCCTTGCGCCAAGCGGCGCAGGCGCACATATCAGCTTTAAACTCACAGGTGCCGCCAAGCAATTACGCAACCCCAGTCTGCATCTACACATTGAAGCGCAGCTACCTGTGTCGTGCCAACGTTGCCTAGATGAAATGTTAGTGCATTTAAACCTAACTTTTAACTACATTATTTGCAATGCATTACCCACCGAAATAGACGAAAACGACGACACCGATTGGCTAGAAGCCGCACCCGAGATGAATCTGCAAGTGTTGATAGAAGACGAATTGCTACTCGCCATGCCCATAGCGCCTATGCACGACCATGATTGCAGCAAACAAAGCATGCAAAGCGGCGAAAAGCCTAACCCGTTTGCGGTGTTAAAAGGGTTGATTAAATAATGGCAAAAGAAAAACCAGAAAATAACAAAACAGCAAAAACCGAACCCCTAGAAAAACAACTTTGGAAAGCCGCCGACAAACTTCGTAAAAACATAGATGCCGCCGAATACAAGCATATTGTTTTAGGCTTAATCTTTCTTAAATATATTTCAGATACCTTTGAGCAGCAGTTCGCCAAGCTAGCTGGCGGCGTTGGTGAATATGCAGGTTCAGACCCTGAAGACAAAGATGAATACTTAGCGGAGAATGTGTTCTTTGTGCCACAAGATGCTCGTTGGTCTTATCTGCAATCTAACGCGCGCCAACCAGAAATTGGCAAAATGGTGGATAACGCCATGGATGCCATTGAAGCAGAAAACGCCTCACTTAAAGGCGTGCTGCCTAAAGTATTCGCACGAGACAATTTAGACCCAGCAAGCCTTGGTCAATTGATTGATTTAGTCAGCAACATTGCCTTGGGTGATGCTAAATCACGCAGTGCAGATGTGTTAGGGCATGTGTTTGAATACTTTCTAGGTGAGTTTGCACTGGCTGAGGGCAAACAAGGTGGACAGTTCTATACGCCACGCAGTGTGGTGGAGCTATTGGTTGAAATGCTAGAGCCGTATAATGGACGTGTGTTTGACCCCTGCTGTGGCTCTGGTGGTATGTTTGTGCAAAGTGAAAAGTTTATTGCCGACCACCAAGGCCGCGTGAATGATATTTCTATTTACGGACAAGAGAGCAACCAAACCACATGGCGCTTAGCTAAAATGAACTTGGCTATTCGTGGTATTGAAGCCTCTCAGGTAAAGTGGAACAACGAAGGTAGCTTTTTAAACGACGCGCATAAAGATTTAAAAGCCGATTACATTATTGCCAACCCACCATTCAACGTCAGTGATTGGAGCGGTGAGTTACTGCGCACCGATGGCCGTTGGCAATTTGGAGTGCCGCCCGCTGGTAATGCTAACTTTGCTTGGCTGCAACATTTTATTTATCACCTTAACCCTACAGGTCAAGCAGGCGTTGTATTAGCCAAAGGCGCACTCACCAGCAAAACCAGTGGCGAAGGCGACATGCGTAAAGCCTTAATAGAACAAGGCAACGTGATTGATTGCATCGTCAACTTACCTGCAAAACTCTTCCTGAATACACAAATCCCCGCAGCACTCTGGTTTATGAGCCGCAACCGTAATACTCCCTCGCCCTTTAAGGGAGAGGGCTGGGGTGAGGGTAAAAATGGGCGTGAGGGTGAAATTGCCAAATTTAGAAACCGTAGCAACGAAATACTGTTTATTGACGCACGCAACCTCGGGCATTTAATTAATCGCCGCACCAAAGAGCTAAGCCATGACGATATTAAACAAATCACAGACACTTACCACGCATGGCGTAATGCGTCACAACCCTCTCCCTCTGGGAGAGGGCAGGGTGAGGGAGGTAGTGATGCCAATAAGCTACCAGAGCACCTGTTAGAAAATGCACGTAACCTACGAAAAAACCAAACCGATGCTGAAACACTGCTTTGGAGCTTGTTACGTGGTCGTCAGCTTAATAATTGTAAATTCCGTCGTCAACACCCTGTAGAACCTTATATTCTCGATTTTTATTGCCATGAAAGTAAACTTGCAGTTGAGCTAGATGGTGGACAACACAATACAGAATCTGCAATTTCCAATGACAATAAAAGAACCGAATTTTTAAAATCCCAAGGGATTACCGTATTACGTTTTTGGAATAATGATGTATTGCAAAATACCGAAGCGGTTTTGCAACAGATATATAGTACCCTCACCCCAACCCTCTCCCAAAGGGAGAGGGAGCAAATAGAACCCTCTAAACCACACGCACAAGATCCCTATCCCTCTGGGAGAGGGCAGTATGAGGCGGCGCAACACATAAGCCAGCGTGTGCAGCAAGACCCCTCTCCCTTTGGGAGAGGGCAGGGTGAGGGCAGTACCTACCAAGACATCCCAGGCTTCTGCGCCTCTGTCAGCTTAGAGCGCGTAAAAGAGCTAGATTACGTACTTACCCCAGGCCGATATGTAGGCTTGCCAGATGATGATGATGACTTTAACTTTGCCGAGCGCTTTAATGCACTCAAAACAGAATTTGAAGCGCAGTTGGTAGAAGAAGCAAAACTCAACAAAGCAATTGCTGAGAACTTGGTGAGGGTGAAGCTGTGAGTGAGTGGCAAGAAGTAACACTACAAGATGTTGTAAGTGTCTTAGGTGATGGATTGCATGGAACTCCAATCTATGACGACAATGGTGAGTATTTTTTTGTAAATGGTAACAACCTAAGTAACGGAAAAATATTACTCAAAGAGTCTACGAGACGCGCTTCAGAAAGTGAATATTTAAAGTATAAAAAGCCACTGAATAATAGAACCATCCTGCTTTCAATCAATAGCACTCTTGGCAATGTCGCTTTATACAATAATGAAAAGTGCTTTCTTGGGAAAAGTGCATGTTATTTTAATGTAAAAGAAGATGTTGATAAGCAATATATTCGTTATGTAGTCACAAATAAGAGTTTTCAAACTTACATCACCGAATTTTCTCATGGCACAACAATACAAAATTTATCGCTAAAAACTTTAAGAGAATTTCCATTCGAGCTACCTTCACACGAAGAACAAAAAGCCATCGCCTCAGTCCTCAGCAGCTTGGATGACAAAATCGACCTGCTCCACCGCCAAAACACCACCCTAGAACGTATGGCCGAAACGCTGTTTAGACAGTGGTTTGTAGAAGAAGCGCAGGAGGATTGGGAGGTTGGAACACTAAAAGAATTTGTAGAAATTGGCATAGGTCGAACACCGCCAAGACAAGAGCACCAATGGTTTTCAGAGTCTGAGATTGATATAAAGTGGATTTCTATTAAAGATTTAGGCAATGATGGTGCTTATATTTTTAAAACTTCCGAATATCTTACAAAAGAAGCGGTTACGAAATTCAATATACCAATAATTCCTAAAGACACAGTAGTTTTGAGCTTTAAAATGACGCTTGGCCGCGTTGCAATTACTACTCTAG
>JAYVRE010000317.1:0-3711 GCA_043776535.1 Methylotenera sp.
GTGTTGCTGGTGTTGCTTTATGGCCTAACGCGTATTTTATTTGCCATGAGTTGCGATGGTTTAATCTCCCCCGTATTTTCTAAAATAAACCCTGATCGCCAATCGCCAACACGTATTATTTTAATGTGTGGTTTTGTAGTGTCCTTAGTGGCAGGATTTTTCCCACTAGGTGAGCTGGCAGAAACGGTGAATATTGGCACGCTCGCTGCGTTTGTGATGGTGTGTGTGGGCGTCATAGTGTTGCGTATTCGTCAGCCTGATTTGCCGCGCCCTTTTAAAAACCCGTGGAACCCTGTGATTCCAGTGCTTGGTATTTTATCTTGCGGTGCGTTGATGGCATTCTTACCTAGCTCTACTTGGCTGCGCTTTGGTATTTGGATTGTAGTAGGCTTAGTGTTTTACTTTGCATATTCAATTCGCCACAGCAAGCTCAATCAATAAGGGGACAATAAATTTGGGTAATAAAAAAGCCAGCTAGAAGCTGGCTTTTTTTATCAATACTAAAACTGAAATTACAGTGACAATATCCACTGAACGATAGATTTAATATCTTCGTCTTTCACTTGTGGGCTCATTGGTGGCATCGGCATAGGACCCCAAACACCACTACCACCCGCTTTAACTTTAGCCACTAATTTAGCTTCAGCGCTTTTGTCACCTTTATATTTTGCGCCAACATCTTTAAATGCTGGGCCTAATACTTTTTTATCCACACCGTGACAAGCTAAGCAACCACTTTTTTGAGCCAATGCTTGTGAAGCACTCGCTTGACCCGCCAATAACATAGCTGCGGTGGCGATTATTGTTAATAAAACTTTCATGTTATCTCCTTGAATTCATATAGAAAAACTTGCGATTTTTTGCAACCTGCATCTTACCTGACATTTAAAAAATCACAATAGCCCTTTTGGACTTTTAACTATAGATTTTTCAATAGTAGTTGCAATTTATTCGTACTTGGCTCGCATACAACGCCTTTGCACACCCAAGCGTTGACTTCCTTGGTAAAGACTCTTTGTAAGGTTCGCGGCAAGTCTTGCTTATTTTTATCCCAGGTTTCACCTAAATAAAAGAAAAGGTGGTGCGGATAATAATGTTGATTAATTTCATCGTGCCAAGCCGCCATTTGCTTAGCTTCACCACGAATAATAACTAGTGTGGGCGGTGTTAAGAATTCCTCCAATGCATGGCATAAAGTCGCACACGCCGCAGGATTATTCGCCATGTTACTATCAAACGCTTTTAACGTGCGCTCGGCAGCTTGCAAATAACGCGGCTCGCCCAGTATATGGCCTAGTTTTTGCAATGCTACCGCCGCAATGCCGTTGCCATTGGGCGTGGCGTTGTCATAGCCTTGTTTAGGACGATGAATCAAAGTTTCGTGCGAATGACTGGTGAAGTAAAAGCCACCGTCCTCACTTTCAAAGTTTTCCAGCAAAGCTTCGGCTAAATCTTCCGCAAAAGCTAAATCCTCGGCACGATAATTGGCTTGCATACATTCAATTAGCGCATCCAACAAAAATGCGTAGTCATCTAAATAAGCGTTTAAATGTGCACGGTAATTATTATTAGCATTGCCGCTGCCGTCATCTTTGCAAGTGGCTAAAAGTTGGTCATTTACCCATAGTTTTTCTCTGATAAAATCAACTGCATTTTGGGCAAATGCCACCCAATCTGGCCGATTAAACACACGCCCTGCCCGCGCCAAGCCCTTGATTGCAAGCGCGTTCCAGCTCGTTAATATTTTATCGTCACGTCCTGGGCGGGTGCGCTTTTCACGTGCCTCAAACAATTTGGTTTGCGCGTTCATCAGGCTGGCAATTTCATCATGCTCTGGAAGCCTTGCCAGATAAGGGTTCCAGGCCACTCCTTCAAAGTTGGCGGCGCGATCAAACCCAAAACAACTGCTTGCCACTGCAAATTCTTCAGGTGTCAGCAAGGCTTTCACTTCATCTGGCTGCCACACATAAAACGCGCCTTCTTCACTGTGACCATGCTCATCCATTGAATCAGCATCTAGTGAAGAATAAAACGCGCCCTGTTTGTCCGTCATTTCGCGTTGAAGCCACGCTACAGTCTCTTCGATTACTTGCAAGTAACGTGGATTTTTACTAATTTGCCAAGCATCGGTGTATAAAAACAGCAACTGGCCGTTGTCATAAAGCATTTTTTCAAAATGCGGAATATTCCAGCGCTCATCCACGCTATAACGACAAAACCCGCCGCCAAGTTGATCGTAAATGCCGCCGTTGGCCATTGCACTTAACATTTGCAAAGCCATCGCTTGCGCCTGCTTATTGCCCGCTTTTGCTTGATGTAGCAACAAAGTAATGTCGGCAGGGTTGGGAAACTTCGGCGCACTACCAAAGCCACCATGCTCAAAATCGAAACTGCTTTCCAGCGAAGTAAACGCTAACTTTAAGGTAGATTCACTTGCGCTTAGTGTGTGGCTTGCCGCAGGAATGGTGCGTTTCAACGCATTGGCCAATTGGCTGTTTTGCACCGCCAAGTCATCTTTGCGCTCATGATAAAAAGCCGCCACGCGCGGAATTAAATCGGCAAAACCTGGCAATTGATATTTAGAAGATTTCGGAAAATACGTTCCCGTAAAATAGGGTTCTTGATTCGGCGTTAAAAAAACCGTCAGTGGCCAGCCACCGCTTTTATTACTCAACATGCTATGCGCAGTTTGGTAAATCTGATCAATATCAGGCCGCTCTTCGCGATCCACTTTAATATTGATAAAGTGCGCATTCATAATCGCCGCCACGTCCGCATCTTCAAACGATTCATGCGCCATGACATGGCACCAATGACAAGCCGAATAACCGATTGAAAGCAGAATCGGCTTATCTTGCTCGCGTGCTAAAGTAAGCGCTTGCTCACCCCACGGATACCATTCTACGGGGTTGCTGGCATGTTGCAGTAAATAAGGGCTGGTTTCACCTGCTAGCTTGTTAGACATTTTAAACTCACACTGTATAAGCCTGTGATTATAAGTTTTAAAACGCTTATGGTCGTGAGTTTGTGTTAAAAAATTAATTTTTCTTGAGCAGCACTAGTAGCCTGCGCCCTCACTCTTGCAAAATATAACAATTCTGGCAGCCTAGCATGTTTATCTCGCCAATCTCTAAACATAGATTCACCTAGTAAAACATAATGCCAAGTGCAATTATCACGCAACTCAGGGGCTAAATTATTAATACGCTCGCACCAAGCCACAGCGGCTTTCAACTTGCGCTGCACATTTGGATGTGTGGTTTGTTGTTGCGCTTTAGTTTCGACCAGATACACCGCTTGCTCAGTACGCACTAAAAAGTCAGGTGAATAAAAAGCGGGTAAGCCATCTTCTTTTACGTATCTTAGCCGCGCAAAAGTGTGACGATTTTCACTGATTTTGCAAAAAGCCTGTATACCTGTGTCGGCTTGCGCCCATTGCATAAAGGCTTTTTCTAAACCGCCGTTATGTGCAGGGTACGCTAACCGCTCGTAAATACATTTGCTCACAGGCATTGAACTGCTCTCTCGCATCATCAACTTAGGCACTTCAGATAACTTTCGATAATGCACTTCAGTTTCACCCGTCATCTGCAACTGTTCAGATTCAAGCAACGCCACGGCAAACTTTTGCGTAATGTGGTCTATCACTGGCTGTAACAATAAAATACGCCAGTTTTCGTTTTCCATTGGGTTAAAGGTTTGGTCAAACAA
>JAYVRE010000318.1:0-14619 GCA_043776535.1 Methylotenera sp.
CGCACTTCCCAAAAGCCGCGTCTATCATGCTCGTGCAGCTCAATGGCTTTCAGCCATTTGGCACCTTTCCAAGCGTAACGTTTTGGCACCACCATGCGCGCAGGCCCGCCGTGGTCTTTGGTTAAAATTTGGCCTAACACAGAATGTGCAATCAGCACATCGTCATCCAGTAAGGCTTCTAGCGGCAAATTAGTGGTGTAGCCATCATAACCATGCAAAGTGACAAATTTAGCATTACTCAACGGCATAGCCAGCGCCAGCACACCCTGCCAATCCATATCCAGTTGGCTCCAGCGTGTAACACAATGAAAATCTGAAATATCGGTAATTTGCGGCAACGCTTTGTAGGCTGCCCAATCTAAATCCAGCTCGTTTTGCACCAGCCCAAACACGCGTAACCGCCAGTCGGCTGTGCTGATGCATGGCTTAATGCCCATATCTAACACAGGGAAATTATTGACTTGCTTTTGTCCCGCAGGCACGCGAACATTATTGTTTATTTTGCCAGCTGCGCTACCCTTTTGTGCAATGGCAATCTTGCCTGCAATGAGTTTTTTCCAATCGGGCATCACTTACTCTTTTAAAATCATGCTGGCCGTTTAAAGCTATCCCACAATAAAAATGCGACACCCACACAAATCGCGCTATCGGCCACGTTAAACGCTGGCCAGTAATGATTATTGATGTGAAAATTCAAAAAATCCACTACGTAGCCTAAAGTAACTCTGTCGTACAAATTGCCAATGGCACCACCTAATACTAAGGCCAAGCCCAAGCAAAAAAGTTTTTGCTGGCTATGTTTTTTTATTAAGTAAGTAATCACTATGGCGGCAATGACTGAAATGGTGGTAAAAAACCATTTTTGCCAGCCGCCTGCATCATTTAAAAAACCAAATGCCGCGCCTTCATTGTGATAGCGCACCAAATCAAAAAAAGAGGTGACTGTGCGTTTATCGCCGTAGGCAAATGCACCTAAAATTAAGTGCTTAGTGTATAAATCCAGCGCGATGACAATCGCGCTGATGGTTAACCATTTACGCATAATTTCTCGCTTCACCCACGCCAAATAAGTTGCTTACACAGCGTTCGCAAATTGTAGGATGATCAGAGTGAGAGCCAACATCGGCGCGTCCTACATCAGACCTATAGTGCCAGCAGCGTTCGCATTTGGCGTGTGCGCTCGCTTTTACTAGAATTTTTTGCTCAGCTTCGCTAGCCACTTTGACCACTTTTGCGCTGGATGTAATCATGGCAAAACGCAAATCATCCGCTAAACTATTCATGGCTTCAAAACCAATATCGGTCGCGTAGAACTCAAGCTCAGCTTGCAGTGAAGACCCAACTTGACCCGCACTGCGTAACACTTCAATTTCTTTTGCTGCTTCTGCGCGAGCACAAATAATGACCTGCCAAGCCGCTATTCTATTGGCTTGCAGACCATGTGTTGGGATGTCGTACCAGACATCTTCAAAAACACTTTTATCCTCGCCAAGATTTAACGTGCGCCAAATCTCATCAGCAGTAAAGCTTAAAATCGGCGCGATTAAGCGCATAAACGTGTGAGTAATATGATACAGCGCGCTTTGTGCGGCGCGGCGGGCGGGTGAGTTTTCACCGCTGGTGTAAAGTCTATCTTTTAAAATATCCAAGTAAAAACTACCCAAATCATCTGAGCAGAAACTCACCAGCTTTTGTACTGCCAAGTGAAACTCGTAACGGTCATAATCTGCCAAAACATCATTTTGTAGCTGATGCGTTAAATACAGCGCGTAACGATCTATTTCTAGCCATTGTTCGACAGGCAGCAAGTCATTACTCGCGTCAAAATCGGCAATATTGGCCAATAAAAATTTGCAGGTATTGCGAATTTTTCGGTAGCTATCGGCTACGCGTTTTAAAATTTCATCAGAAATTGTCAGCTCGCCAGAGTAATCCGTGCTGGCCGCCCACAAGCGCAAAATATCTGCGCCGTAAGTATCCATTACCTTTTGCGGTGCAACCACATTGCCTTTGGACTTACTCATTTTATGGCCTGCGCCATCTACCACAAAGCCATGGGTTAAAAGCGCGTTGTAAGGCGCTCTGCCATCAATCGCGCAGCCTGTGAGCAAGCTTGATTGAAACCAACCGCGATGCTGATCTGAGCCTTCTAAATACAAATCTGCTGCTGGCTTTTTATTGGTTAGCCTACTTAATACCTCTTCTTTAAAAGCTGGGTGTGAGCGCAATACTGCGTAATGCGTAGCGCCAGAATCAAACCAAACATCAAGCGTATAAGTGACTTTTTTATAATCTTTATTGATACCTCTAGAATCCTCACTAGTATTGGCTTGCAGGAAAGCACTTTCATCCAAACTAAACCATGCCTCAACGCCAGTTTTTTCTACCAGCAAACAAGCGGCCTCTAGCAGTTCTGCCGTTTGCGGGTGCGGCTCGCCCGTTTCTTTATGCACAAAAAATGGCATCGGCACGCCCCAATTGCGCTGGCGCGAAACGCACCAATCGGGGCGATTTTTAATCATTGCCTCTAAACGTGCACGACCCCAACTTGGGAAAAATTCTGTCTCAGAAACAGCATCATTGGCTAACTTTCTAAAACCAGCTTTACCACTTTCAATTAAAAGCCCTAATTTAATTTTCTCAGTACTAGTTGTTGCTCTTAACTCTTCATCTTTCGTTGCTAAGTTCATACCAATAAACCATTGGTGCGTTGCAAGCTGCATCAAGGGTGTTTTATGGCGCCAACAATGTGGAAAACTGTGATTCAAACGCGCACTGGCGATGAGTGCGCCACTTTCTGTCATGGCGGCTAAAATCACTTTATTCGCTTCTTTGCGGTCTAAACCACGAATCGCCTCAAACTCCACCAAGTCACTATTAAAAAACTTGCCATCACCACCCATTAAAATACGTGGCTTCTCATGCGGACAGTTAGAGCGCATTGCTAGCCAGTCATCGTTACCATGCGCTGCGGCGGTATGTACTAGGCCTGTACCTGCATCGGTTGTGACATGATTACCATAAATAATTGGCACCTCACGTTTTTCAAAGGGATGATGCAACATCACTGGCGCACCTTGATGATAAGCTTCACCCCTCTCGCTCTTAGGTGGTATTCCAGCTAGCAGCTGGCCTTCACAGCTACCAAGAACCTCATATTCATCTATGGAATATTTAGCCAATGAAATCTCAACCAAATCTTTTGCGAGAATGATTGTTTTATCTTTAGTTTTCAATAAGCTATATTCAATTAATGGACTTACGCAAACCGCTTGATTCGCTGGCAATGTCCACGGTGTGGTCGTCCAAATTACCGCAAACACATCGCCTTCTACTTTTTCCAAACCAAACGCTTTCGCTAAAGCTGCGAGATTCTCTTTATTCTCAACCACTTTAAACCCCACATCAATCGCGGGGCTGTTCACATCTTCGTATTCCACCTCAGCTTCAGCTAAGGCAGAGCCACAATCAACGCACCAATGCACGGGTTTGCTGCCTTGATACAAATAGCCATTTTTATAGATCTCGCCCAAAGCACGCATGATGTCGGCTTCGGTTTTATAATCCATCGTTAAATACGGATTTTCCCAATCGCCCAATACGCCCAGGCGGATAAAGTCTTTCTTCTGTTTTTCCACTTGCTCGGCGGCGTAGGCGCGACAAAGCTCACGAAATTTAGCTGGCTCCATATTTTTACCGTGGGTTTTTTCTACCACCAACTCAATCGGTAAACCGTGGCAATCCCAGCCTGGCACATAAGGTGCATCAAAACCGCTCATGGTTTTGGCTTTTACAATAATATCTTTTAAGATTTTATTCACCGCGTGACCGATGTGAATATCGCCATTGGCATAAGGCGGCCCATCGTGCAAAATGAACTTGGTTTTGCCCTTGCGCGACGCACGAATACGCTCGTATAGTTTTTTATCTTGCCATTGTTTTAACCAAGCAGGCTCGCGCTTGGCTAAATCCCCACGCATGGGGAAAGACGTTTCAGGCTGGTTGATTTTGTATTTTAAATCTTTATTTTCTTCGGTCATTTCAATTTCCAACAAATACTTTTGGTAGGAGCGATTTTTAAATCGCGAATATATCCTTGTCGCAATCAACACTTCGCGCAATAAATTGCGTTCCTACATAAAATAATCTCTCGCAACCATAACATCCGCAGCAATTTGCGCTTTCAAAGCGTCTAAACTCTCAAATTTCATTTCGTCGCGTATTTTGTGCAAAAACTCTACATGCACATGCTTGCCGTATAAATCACCATTAAAATCAATCACATGAACTTCTAATAATAATTTAGGTATGCCTGCTATGCCGCCTTTAATAGTAGGCCGTACGCCTAAATTCGCCACGCTATTCAAACCGTCTAATTTTACCGCATAAACGCCTGTTAAGGCAGGCCGTTCGTGCCGCATGTGGATGTTGGCAGTGGGGAAGCCAAGCTCGCGTCCACGTTTTGCGCCGTGTACCACACGGCCAGCAATGCTGTAATGGCGGCCTAATAGTTGCGTAGCCAGCGCTAAATTTCCAGAAAACAAAGCATCGCGCACACGCGTACTAGATACACGTTCGCTGTTAAAATCCACCCGTGACATGGAAATTAAATCAAATCCATGGCTTTTAAAATCTGCGACTGTGCCAGCGCGTTTAGCGCCAAATTTAAAGTCTTCGCCCACCAAAATCGTGTTGGCATTTAGGCTGTTGCGCAAAGTATTTTGCATAAATTCATCCGCCGTTATTACTGCAAAACGCTTGTTAAAAGCACAAACAAATATTTTTTGCACATTTGCATTTTGAAAATACTCTAGCTTTTCGCGCAAATTACTTAAACGCGCTGGCGCGTTTAAGGGCGTAAAAAACTCGCGCGGATGCGGCTCGAACGTCATCACGGCTGGCGTTAAACTTTGGGCTTTTGCTAGCTCACACAGCTTATTTAACAATGCTTGATGGCCGAGATGCAAGCCATCGAAATTGCCGATTGCGAGCGCCAAAGGCGAAGGCTTTACATTGGGTAAGTGGCGAAAAACCTGCATTAATGGTTCACTCTACGCATGTAATCACGCGGCCTAAAGCCCAGCAAAGCCAAGCTCGCAAAGTAACTCACGCCGCCCAGCAACACTAATCCGCTAATGTAAAGCAGCCGCTTCATTAACCCATAATGCAACCATGCGCCCGTATCGCCCATCGCAAAATATAGCGCCACGCCCATCACACAAAGCGCTATCAATAATTTGAGCACAAACATAAGCCAACCCGCTTGTGGCAGATAAATATCGGCTTTGCGCAAATGGTAATATAGCAAACCCGCATTTAAACAAGCGCTCAAGCCGATTGCTAAGGCTAGACCTGCGTGTTTTAAATCAAGCGCAAACACAAATACCAGGTTCATTAATTGTGTGGCAAGCAGCGTAAATATGGCGATTTTAACGGGCGTTTTTATGTTTTGCCGCGCATAAAAACCTGGCGCTAATATTTTAACCAAAATCAAGCCCAACAAGCCTACGCTGTAAGCAATCAGCGCTTGTTGCGTCATCATTACATCTAGCGCGGTAAATTTACCGTAATGGAATAAAGCCGTGACCAAAGGCGCGGCTAATATCGCCAGCGCGACAGCTGCGGGCGCGGCCAAAATAAAAGTTAAACGCAAGCCCCAATCCAACAATTGTGAGTATTCACTATCGTCCTTGCCCGCATAGGCTTTAGATAAGCTGGGTAGTAATATGGTGCCAAGCGCCACACCCAAAACACCTGTTGGAAACTCCATTAGTCTATCCGCGTAATACAGCCAACTCACGCTGCCTGTCGCTAAAAACGAGGCGAATATGGTATTTAGAATCAGCGAAATTTGCGCCACTGACACGCCCAATATCGCAGGCCCCATCAGCTTTAAAATGCGCCAAACGCCTTCATCATCGCGTCTAAAATCAAACTTTGGCAGCAAGCCTATTTGTTTAAGAAAAGGAATCTGAAAAATTAATTGTAAAAATCCGCCAATAAACACCGCCCACGCCAGCGCCTTAATTGGCTCTGCAAAGCTATCCGCAAAAAACAAAATTGCAGAAATCATCGCCACGTTCAGCCAAACAGGGGTAAAGGCAGGGATGCCGAATTTGTTGTAAGTATTGAGCACACCGCCCGCCATAGAAACCAGCGAAATAAAGAAAATATAGGGGAAAGTAATACGCAGCAATTCGACCGTGAGCTGCATTTTGGCAGGGTTTGCCCTAAACCCTGGCGCAATCAAGCTCACTATAAACGGTGCGGCCAGCATACCAAGCAAGGTCACAACGACTAAAATAATACCCAACCAAGTCGCCACGCGGTTAATTAAACTTTTGGTTTCATCAAAACTGCGCTGTCTTTTGTATTCGGCCAAAATAGGCACAAAAGCCTGACTGAATGCGCCCTCTGCCGATACGCGCCGCAATAAATTGGGGATTTTAAACGCAACAATAAACGCATCGCTTAGCATGCCCGCGCCAAACACGCGTGCGATGAGCGTATCGCGCACAAAGCCTAAAATGCGCGAAACAAAGGTCATGCTGCCGACTTTGGCTAAGGCGTTGAGAAGATTCATTAATAATTTGAATGGATTATTTGTACAACTATGATTTTAGCACGCCGCAAGCGCTATTTTCAGCTAAGGTATTTTTACTTTAAAGCTTGCAAAAACACTTAAAAAACACTATTATGCACGGTTTCGTATTAACCCCTACTAAGCTTTTAGGATAAAGAACACATGGCAAATACCGCACAAGCACGCAAACGCGCGCGTCAATCAGTTAAAGTGAATGCACACAACTCTGCATTACGTTCAACGCTTCGCACTGCAATTAAAAAAGTGCTTAAAGCAGTAGAGGCTGGTGACAAAGCCGCTGCGATGGCAACTTATCAAGAAAATGTAAGCGTGATTGACCGCATTGCGGATAAAAAAATCATTCACAAAAACAAAGCAGCACGTCATAAAAGCCGCTTAACGGCTGCGATTAAAGCATTAACAACAGACGGGCCTGTTATGTTGGCTAAAAAAGCTGCTCCAGTTAAAGCAAAAGCTGCGCCTAAAGCGAAAGATGCACCAGCGAAAGCGGCAGCAAAACCAAAGGCGGCTAAAAAAGCTGAGTAATAGAATTGGTTGTAAAAAAGCCTCGCCCAAGAATATTTCTGGCGAGGCTTTTTTAATGGCCATGCCTTAAAAATTATTCGCCGTTATTCGCCAATGTGCAGCTCACTACGTGCGATTAACGCAACATTCAGCACCGCTTGTTTGTTTTTACCAATTACTGTGAAATGCCCCATTTTGCGACCTTTACGTGGTTCGTGTTTTGCGTACAAATGCAGCTTTAAATTGGCATGGCTGCAAACCTTATTCCATGCGGGTTCCTGAACTTCCATTTTTAGGCCGTTCACCCAACTATCACCCAGAATATTCACCATCACTGCATTGCTGTGTAAGCTTGCGTCGCCTAGCGGCAGGCCAGTCATCACGCGCACTTGCTGTTCAAATTGGCTGGTAACGCAGGCATCAATCGTATAATGGCCGCTATTATGCGGGCGCGGGGCGATTTCGTTTACTAATAATTGTTTACCAACTACAAAAAATTCCACGCCTAACACGCCGACGTAATCTAGCTTACCAGCGAGTTTTTTAGCCAGTTCTTGAGCGTTGGCTTTAATAACCTCACTACAACGCGCTGGCACAATACTGATGTCTAATATGCCGTTTAAGTGGCTGTTTTCTGCAGTAGGAAAAGCCGAAATATTGCCTTGTGCATCGCGCGCCAGCACGACTGATACTTCCAAATCGAGCGCTAGCATTTGTTCTAGCACGCAGGTTTCCTTATTAAACTCTGTAAAAGCTTTGAGTGCTTCTGCTAAATTTTTAACCCGCGCTTGACCTTTGCCATCGTAGCCAAAACGCGCAACTTTTAGAATCGCCGGGTATAGCGGGCTGTTGTCGGCTGGCAAATCACTAACGTTATTGATCACCACAAATGGCGCAACTGGCAGGCCTGCGTCTTTAATAAAGTTTTTCTCTAATACACGATGCTGCGCAATGGCCACACAAGAGGCAGAAGGCATAACCGTGGTAGTGATTGCTAACATTTCTAGCGATTTTGCAGGTACATTTTCAAATTCAGTCGTCACTGCTTGGCAGGTTTCTGCCATTTTTTTAAGTGCGGCCGCGTCATCAAAATTGGCGTAAATATGCACATCGGCAATCTTACCTGCGGGGCTGTTTTTATCTGGGTCTAGCACCGTGACTTGATAACCTAATTCATGCGCGGCGATTACAAAAAAGCGACCCAACTGGCCGCCGCCTAACATGCCCAACATCGCGGGCGCAGTAACAATATTATTTGCAGTCATGGCTTTTGCTGTCACGGTTGTTCTGGCAAAATCATGTTGCTTACTTTATCTGTTTGGTTTTTGCGAAATTCCACCAATTTTTTTTTCAATTCAGCATCGTGATTCGCCAAAATAGAAAGCGCGAATAAGCCCGCATTAGCAGCACCCGCCTCGCCTATAGCAAAAGTTGCGACTGGGATACCTTTAGGCATTTGCACAATAGACAGTAATGAATCTTGGCCCTGTAAATGTTTGCTTGGCACTGGCACGCCAAGCACAGGCAGTGTGGTTTTTGAGGCCACCATGCCTGGCAAATGTGCCGCGCCGCCTGCGCCTGCGATGATAATTTGATAGCCTTCTTTAGCTGCATTCTCTGCAAATTGAAACATTAAATCGGGTGTGCGATGCGCCGAAACCACTTTGGCTTCATAGGCGACGCCGAAATCAGCCAGCATTTGCGCGGCGTTTTTCATTACCGGCCAATCGCTATCGGACCCCATAATAATGGCAACTAATGGTTTATTCATTGCAAGATTCTCATTAAAAAGTTTTCTTTAAATTACAATTAAATTATCTCTATGGATTAGTTCTGATTCTTCCACATAACCCAAAATTTTCTCAATCTCGCTACTGGCTTTACGCTTAATCTTTTGCGTATCAGCAGAATTGTAATTCACAATGCCGCGCGCCACTTCAATTCCAGCCTCGTTGATGCACGCCACCACGTCGCCGCGTTCAAAACTGCCTTGCACTTCAATCACACCGATTGAAAGCAAACTTTTACCGTCGGTTTTTAATACTTTAACCGCGCCTGCATCCAACACCAGCTTGCCGCCCAAACGTAAATGGTCTGCCAGCCATTGTTTTTTGGCGATGGTTTTTATTTGGGTGGATTTTAAATGTGTTCCGATGGCTTCGCCATTACTTAATCGAACTAAAACGTCTACCTCGCGACCTGATGCTATCACGGTATGCGCGCCGCTATTGGCTGCGCGCTTGGCAGCGAGTATTTTGGTGAGCATGCCGCCCGTGCCAACATCGCTGCCTGCGCCGCCTGCCATTTGCTCAAGCGCCGCATTGCCTGCGGTTTCAAAATTGATGAATTTGGCGGAGTTATTTTTGCGCGGATCAGCCGAATATAAGCCTTGTTGATCGGTTAAAATCACCAGCGCGTCGGCTTCGATTAGGTTTGCCACTAGCGCTGCCAGGGTGTCGTTATCGCCAAAGCGAATTTCCTCGGTCACCACGGTATCATTTTCGTTAATGATGGGAATGACATTCAAATCGAGCAGAGTTTTAAGCGTAGAGCGTGCGTTTAAATAGCGTTTTCTATCACGCAAATCATCGTGAGTAAGCAGTATCTGCGCGGTGTGCAGGCCGTGCTGTGCAAAGCAACTTTCGTACATTTGCACCAAACCCATTTGGCCGACAGCGGCAGCGGCTTGCAGCTCGTTGACTTCTACAGGACGTTTTTTCCAGCCCAAACGCTGCATACCCTCGGCCACAGCACCGCTGGAAACCAACACAATTTGCTTGCCTTGTTTCACCAGCTGGCTGATTTGCGTCGCCCAGGCGGCAATCGCGGCGCGGTCTAAACCCTCACCGTTGTTGGTCACCAAGCTAGAGCCGACTTTGACAATCAGCGTTTTGCTATTCAATAATAGGGATTTGCTCATTTTCTAATGCAGCTTTTTTAACTTCGTCCAAGTGATCCATAATCGCGTAAGTCAGCTCTTTGCAGCCCACGCCGCTAATGGCGGAAATCGCGAATACACGGCCTTTCCAGCCATAATCCTTGACGAATTTTTTTACCACGTCCGCGCTATCTTGCAGCATATCGGTTTTATTTAACACCAACCAGCGCGGCTTATTATATAGCTCTTCGTCGTATTTTTTAAGTTCGTTCACAATCGCTTTTGCCTCAGCAACGGGGTCAGTAGCATCGTCAAACGGTGCAATATCCACCAAATGCAACAATAATGAGGTGCGCTGCAAATGGCGTAGAAACTGGTGTCCAAGCCCTGCGCCCTCGGCTGCGCCTTCAATTAAACCTGGTACATCGGCGATAACAAAACTGCGCTCTGTATCCACACGCACGACACCTAAATTTGGATGCAAAGTGGTAAATGGGTAATCCGCCACTTTTGGTTTGGCGGCAGAAACACTGCGTATAAAAGTGGATTTTCCTGCATTGGGCATGCCGAGCAAACCCACGTCAGCCAACACTTTTAGCTCCATATACAGCTCGAACTCTTCACCTGGCTCGCCCTTAGTGCATTGGCGTGGTGAGCGATTAATACTGGATTTAAAATGCACATTGCCCAAGCCGTTGTTGCCACCTTTGGCTAGCATTACTTTTTGGCCATGCTCGGCCAAGTCAATAATCATGCGCTCGGTGGCTTTGTCGGAGATGACCGTGCCGACTGGTACGCGCAGCACCATTTCTTCACCTTTTGCGCCGTAACATTCTGCGCCGCGCCCATTTTCGCCGCGCTGACCACGGAAAGTACGTGTGTAGCGATAATCCACTAGCGTGTTGATGTTGCGATCTGCAATCGCGTAGATTGAGCCGCCTTTGCCACCATCGCCGCCGTTTGGTCCGCCCAGCGGCTCGTACTTCTCGCGACGGAACGTGGCCACGCCATTGCCGCCGTCGCCTGCGTAAACTTTAATGGTTGCTTCGTCGATAAATTTCATAAAAGGTGTGACCTAAATAAAAAAGCCCCATCAAACGATGAGGCTTTAATCATACTACTTAAACTTAAACTGCAACAATATTCACCAATTGGCGACGTAGCGCGCCTTTGATGCAAAATGTTACTTTGCCGTCAATTTTTGCAAATAATGTGTGGTCTTTACCCATACCTACGTTGTCGCCTGCGTGCATTTTAGTGCCGCGTTGACGCACGATAATACTGCCTGCTGAAACTACTGTTTCGCCAAAAGCTTTAACGCCTAATCGTTGCGAGTGTGAATCGCGACCGTTACGTGAACTACCACCTGCTTTTTTGTGTGCCATGATTTAATCCTTTAAGTCTTAATTTAATACTTTAATTATTCAGCAGCTTTAGCGGCTTTGGCTTTTGCTGGTTTTTCAGCAGCGGCTTTACTAGCAACCGATTTATTAGAAACCGTGCCCGCAGCTAAAATTTCACCAATTTGAATCTCTGTAAAACTTTGGCGATGGCCTTGAGTTTTACGATAATGTTTACGACGGCGGAATTTAAAAATCATCACCTTATCAGCACGGCCATGCGAAAGCACGGTTGCGCTTACCGTAGCACCAGCCACCAAAGGCGCGCCAATGGTGGTATTGTCGCCATCATTAATCATCAACACTTTGTCGATAACCACTTTGCTGCCAACATCGCCTAAAAGTTTTTCAACTTTTAGTGTTGCGCCAGCTTCTACTTTATATTGTTTGCCACCCGTTTTAATTACTGCGTACATGGTTTTAGCCTTGTTTCTACACGTTCAAATGAATCGCGCATTATACTTAAACTACAAGATATTGCAAACGATAATTATCTCAATTAGCTATTATTTATTCAGCTAAAGCCCAGCACTCGCTGTGATAAAATACACACAACCCCTAATTGGTTTATAGCGTGACTTTACAAAAAATTCAAACTTTTATTGCGGCCGATATGCAAGCGGTTGATACCGTTATTAGAACTTCGCTTTATTCAGAAGTTGCGCTGATTAATACCATTGGCGAGCATATTATTAGTGGCGGTGGTAAGCGCCTGCGACCCGCACTGGTATTGCTTTCCAGCGGAGTTTTTGCGCCAATTCAATCGCAGCAACATCAGCTTGCAGCTATTATCGAATTTATTCATACCGCTACCTTGCTGCACGATGATGTGGTAGATGAATCGGCTATGCGACGCGGCAAAAGCACTGCGAACCAGCTGTTTGGCAACGCTGCCAGCGTGTTAGTAGGCGATTTTTTATACTCGCGCGCGTTTCAAATGATGGTAAAACTGCAAAACATGCGTGTAATGGAAATATTGTCCGAAACCACCAATACTATCGCCGAAGGTGAAGTGCTGCAGCTACTTAATATTCACAATGCCGATATCACCGAGCAAGCGTATTTAAAAGTCATCCATTTTAAAACCGCTAAATTATTCGAGGCCGCCACGCGCTTAGGCGCAGTATTGAGCAACGCAAATAACGCCGACGAAACCGCGCTAGCACAATATGGAATGCGTCTAGGCACGGCGTTTCAGCTCATTGACGACGTGCTAGATTTAAGTGGTGATGTAGAGAAAATTGGCAAAAATTTAGGCGATGATTTAAGTGAAGGCAAACTTACGCTTCCTTTACTAATTGCCATGCAACGAGGCAACGCAGCGCAAGCCGCAACGATTCGCAATGCCATACAACACGGCGGCTTGGATCAACTACCCGCAGTACTCGCCGCAGTACAGGCCACTGATGCATTAAATTACGTGCATAAACTGGCAGAAGGGGAAGCTAGAATTGGCTGTGAAGCCATCGCACACTTGCCAGATTCTGCTAATAAACAAGCGCTAATTGATTTGGCCGCATTTGCAGTGAAGCGAGATTTTTAACGCTTAAACATAAATAAAACATGTAACACATGCTCTAGGAGGCAATATCCATGCGGGTTTCAGGCATGAATAACCAGCTTCAGCTGGTATATTCTGCGGGGACAACCCTTGCGGTTGCAGGGCGCTGCCACTTAAGATAATTCTACAAATTTTTAATTCAACGTCTTTTCTAATTTAAAGTAATCGGCTCGCCGCTATCGGCGTGATAATAACTTAAATGTGCGCAAGCGCTGGTGCCACTGGTTAGGCTGCCATCAAACAAAGCTTTGCCTTCTACGTCAACCACTGCATAGCCATTGTGATACAACGTGACTTCTGCTAATTTTGGGGCTGAATTGAGAGCAGATTTTGCCGCTTGATTTTCACCCTTTTGGTGTTTTGTGTTTTCACGCAAAGTAAAGCTGATGCAGTTTTCTTCTTCAGCCTCGGCGTACACTTCCCAATGCTTGCCGCCCGCCAATTGTGATAGCCAGCCTGGCAAATCAACCTCTACGCGGCAAATAATTGGCTCATCCCAAGCGGGATGGCTGAAATTATTCAACTCAACTTCAGTTAAGTTTAATTGCGCTTCATTGTTATCAATTGTGTCATGGTCGTTCATATGGCTCCTTTAATTGCACTCAACTTATTGCGCATGCGCACTGCATATAATATGGCGTTAACTTGCTATTATTCAAGCAATTATTGCAGCATCTTATGGGCACTTCTATAAATTAAGATTTTCAGAGCCATCTATCAGGCACTGACATATTTTTTAGATTTTGGGACTGAAGTGCGTATTTCCAGCACTTCAGTCACTGCGTTTAAGCTATTTTTAGCTTGATCTAGGTCATATTTAAGCTTTTTTTAGCCCATTAGACGCACCTATCCTGTCAAAGGCAACTACCTTTTGTCGTATCAACACCTCAATGCGCTTAAGATTGTAAGTCAAATTCATTAAAGCAATCCCCACTCTCGCACGTGCTATACCACTTCATCATAGCTATCAATTAAATCATCATGAATACGCTGCACCAACTCTGCATCATTTAAGTTCATTACAATCTCTATGCTGATTATTTTCTAATTCTCAGCATAGAGTTGTAATGTTACCGTTATGTGACAGCTTTAATTTTTTAATGGTTACTAGTGGTAAAGATTTAGTTAATCAACCAATCAAATTTCTACTAAAGCAGTTTTATGCCACTTAACTTTTCCGCACAAACATCACGAATAATACGTGCTAAATCTTTAGCATAAGGTCGCGCCATTACTTCATTGGTGCCTATTGCATACAGCTCAGACCATAAGCCTTTTGCGCCTATTGGTCTAGCAATCACATATTCGTGCTCTACATAGCTTTGTATGCCCCAGCTTGGTAATGCCGCCAAGCCACGACGACTAGCAACTAGTTGCATAATCGCTATGGTCAGCTCTGCAGTGCGGCGATTAAACTGGATATTGGCTGGCTTTAACACTTGTTTTATGACATCAATACGTTCTTCGGGTACTGGGTAAGTAATCAGTGTTTCATTACTAAAATCCTCTGCAGATAATCGAGCTTTGCTACGTAAAGCATGGCCAGTGGATAACACAGCCATAATCTCAAATTTGAATAATGGCAGGTGTTCCAAGCTGCTGAGTTTTTCAGATATTTTGTTTGGTAAGCCACCAATAACTACATCTGCTTTGCCGTCATGCAATAAATGCC
>JAYVRE010000319.1:0-14574 GCA_043776535.1 Methylotenera sp.
GCCTTCGTTCATTGCGTCTTCCAAATCAAGCCAAGCTTGCATTTTCTTCGCTTTTTCGCGAGAAAGTTGGGTAGAGCCAAAACCATCTTCTAGTTTTTCGATACATACTTTTACGAAGTCGCCTACAGCCACTTCAATTTCGCCATTGGCGTTTTTGAATTCAGCAACGTCAATGACGCTTTCAGATTTTAAACCTGCGTTAACAATAACGTGATCGCTATCAATAAAGATAACTTCGGCGGTGATGACTTCGCCAGAACGCATTTCTTGGCGCGCTAAGCTTTCTTCAAAAAGCGCGGCGAATGATTCCATTGAAGATGGAGTTGAGTTAGAAGTAGAAGCCATTAAATTAAAGATACCTAAAGTTTCCCACCTAGCAGTGGGGTAGTTAATAAAAGCTATGTAAATAATTTAAATTGTATAAATACACAACATGAACCGTGCATATTACACAAAAAATAGCTTATGTTCAATGACTTAAAACATTTTTATAGGGTTTTTTACAAAGTATTTTTATAGGCGGCGAGCACAAACTCCACCGCATCATTAATTGAACGATGGCTAGTATCTAAAAACACTGAATCTAGCGTTTGCACAAGTGGCGAAGCTCTGCGTTGGCTGTCGCGTGTATCACGTAGCTGTAAATCACGCAAAATTTGTGCGTAATTGGCAGACATATTTTGGCTAATAGGCTGCTTATAGCGACGTTCTGCGCGGATTTCTACACTAGCAGTAAGAAAAATTTTAAGTAAAGCATCAGTGAACACCGCTGAACCCATGTCCCGACCATCGGCGACTAAGCCTGGCGCTTTGCGAAAACTTTGTTGCAAGTTAAACAAGGCGCTGCGTACTGATGGGTGTATAGCAACTTCAGACGCGCCACGGCTAATTTCCTCACTTCTTACAGTTTCCGAAATCAGTTTCCCATCCAAGTAAATTTCGCCGTCATAAAATTGAATTTGTAGTGTTTGTGCTAGGGCGCCAAGCGCCTCGGCATCATCCCAAGCGATATTTTGTTGCTGCGCAGCTAGCGCGACAATACGGTACAGCGCGCCAGAATCCAAGTAGTGAAAGCCGAGCTTCTGCGCCACCAACTGCGCAACTGTGCCTTTGCCGCTGGCAGACGGCCCGTCGATTGCGATAACAGGTAATGTTGAAGAATGCTTGCTACTTATCATAAATAAAACTTATCAAATGCATTTTAACAATCAATTGGATTAAAATTTTTAATGGTTTAATAATAGCCATACTAACTTAAGGATTACAACATGGCTAAAACAATTTCATTTGCAATTTTACACTTTATCGTTGCGTTTACGGTGGGCTATTTGTTGACAGGGAGTGCATTGGTGGGGGGGTTATTGGCAATTATTGAGCCTGCTTGCAACACCTTGGTTTTTTATTTTCATGAAAAAGCATGGAAAAATTTTGAACGAACAAACCCTGAAAAATACGCTAAAACAGTAAGTCTTGGCTGCTTCCACATGCGTTAGTTTAAGTTTTGCATAAGTTCAAGTTTTGCTTAAATATTAAGTTTGCTTAGCTAACTAATTTTTTAAATTCGTCAAAGTAATTTGGGAAAGTTTTATTCACGCATTTAGGATCGTTAATAGTAATCGGCACACCGCCTAATGAAACCAGTGAGAAACACATCGCCATACGGTGGTCATCATAAGTATCAATCACCGCGTTTGGCGTGAGTTTGGGTGGCGGTGTGATTTGGATGTAATCTGCGCCCTCAAACACAATCGCGCCCACTTTGCGCAGTTCGGTCGCCATGGCGGCGATACGGTCGGTTTCTTTTACGCGCCAACTGGCGATATTGCGCAAAGTTGTTGTGCCCTCGGCGAACAAAGCCATGATGGCGAGTGTCATTGCGGCATCGGGGATGTGGTTACAATCTAGATCAATCGCATTGATTTTATTAGCTTTGCAAGCTGTAATATAATTTTCGTTGTAAGTAATTTCACCACCCATCAGGCTAAGCGCTTCGGCAAAACGCACGTCGCCTTGAATACTATTTTGGCCCAAGCCTTCTACAGTGACCTTACCACCTATAGCGCCAGCAGCCAGGAAATACGAAGCGCTTGAGGCATCGCCTTCTACAAAAATTTCTTTTAGATTTTTGTATTGACTGTTGGCGGCAATGGTAAAACTCTGCCAAGTATCACGCATAGCATTCACACCAAACTTTGCCAATAAGTTTAGCGTGATTTCAATGTAAGGTTTAGAAATAAGGTCGCCAACGACTTCTAGCGTTGCCTGTTGTTTTGTAAGCGGTAATGCAATCAAAAGTGCAGTTAAAAACTGGCTGGAAACATCACCACGAATTTTGATTGGTTTATTCGCGTCAATTTTAGCAGGGGAAATTTTAAGTGGTGGAAAACCTTCGTTTTCTAAGTATTCAATCTTCGCACCAATTTGACGTAGCGCATCTACCAAATCACCAATCGGGCGTTCGTGCATGCGCGGCACGCCGCTAAGCGTGTAATGCCCACCAGACAAGGCAAGCGCAGCGGTGAGCGGCCTAAATGCAGTACCTGCATTGCCAAGAAAAAGCTCTGCATTTTTGTTGGAGTTGCCTTTATTTGGAAACTGGCCGCCACAGCCGTGGACGCGCCAATCGCTGCCGCTTAACTTTTCTATCTTTACACCTAGTTTTTCTAAGGCTTCTAGCATACGCGTAGTGTCATCAGAAACTAGTAAGTCACGGATTTCTGTCGCGCCATTTGCTAGTGCCGCTAATAAAAGTGTGCGATTTGAAATGCTTTTAGAGCCAGGCAATTTGATAGTTCCATTGGCTTGATGTGCAGCAGGGAGTTTAAGTTGTTCCATTATTGCTATCTATAATTAGTCATAAATTATCAAATTTCGTCATTCCCGCGCAGGCGGGAATGACGATAAAAGGGTATTCCAGTTGGTTACTTTTTGCCGTTTTCCCAATTGATACGCGCTTTGCTGGCACGCTCAAATAAGGCTTGCAAGCCAGCACCATCTTCATTCTCAAGCAATTTTTTTAATTGGTTTAGTTCGGTTTGGTATGCGCTTAACTCGTTTAACAATGCAACCTTGTTTGCAAGGCTAATATCGCGCCACATCTCTGGATGACTGCCTGCAATGCGCGTAAAATCCCTGAAGCCGCTGGCAGCAAAGCTGAATAATTGTGCGGCGTTTGGGCGCGAGGCGATGTCATCCACCAGTGCAAACGCCAATAAATGTGGCAAATGGCTGACGGCTGCGAAGATATTATCGTGATTTTCTGCCGACATTTCAGTTACATTTGCGCCGCATTTCTTCCATAAATCGGCAACGCCAGCAAGCGCATGGATATTGGTCTCTGGCGTAGGTGTTAATATGATATTTTTGCCTAAAAACAAGGCATCTTTTGCGGCAGAAACACCACTTTTCTCTGCGCCCGCAATCGGGTGACCACCGACAAACTGGCTAAACTGCTCGCCTAAAATTTCTTTCGCACATGCCAGTACATCGCCCTTGGTGCTGCCTGCATCAGTGATTATAGTTTGATTATTTAAATGCGGTTTGATGCTTTGCAAAATACGCGCAGTTTGTGCCACTGGCGCAGCAATTAACACTAAATCAGCGTCTTCTAAAGCCGCATGGATATTAGCCTGCATTTCGTCTGGAATACAAATGGCATCTATTACACCCTGTTTTAACGCTTCATTTAAACTGGTTTGAGTGCGCCCAACGCCTACAATTTGCGTAGCAAAATGGGCTTTTTTCAAAGCTAGGGCAACCGAGCCACCAATTAAGCCCACACCAAAGATGACTATTTTTTTCAAAATCAGAGTTTTTAAGATAGTTTTTTTAAACGTTAAAATTGTAACATTTTTAATCGCTGTTCTTAAGTCTATTAAGCGTCTTAAAGAGGAAACTAAAATATGCTATCAATGTTAAATTGATGTGGTGAATTCACATTGCACCCGCACCACGTTTAGCCGCTTGCCAGAATATGAGTTTCTACGCACACTGCATGCGGATTTTCATGTGTGTGCTGCAAGTTGCACCCGCAGCATCACGCGGGTCATTTGCAAGAGGCTGAGGCGCTTTTGAAAACAAAATTTCGCACTATATCTAACAAAAATCAGATGCTACTAACCAATTTTTTCAGAGTGGTTAAAACGGCTAAAGCCATTCGCCCTCAATCAGCTTCTGTTGCGGCTTAAACTGTTGTTTATACGCCATTTTTGGGCTGGCTTCTATCCAATAACCCAAATACAAAAAGGGCAAACCTAGCATTTTTGTCCATTCTGCCAACCACATAATTGAATATGTACCAAAGCTAGCTCTGGCCTCAAGCGCATCGTAAAACGTATATACGGCAGAAATTCCATCGCTCACCACATCAATGACGCTAACGATTTTCACTGCGCCATCCGCATCACTAAATTCAATCATCAAGCTCTCAACGTTGCTTTTACACAAAAATTGGCGATATTGGTCGGCTTCAGTTTGAATTTCCGCCGTTCTGTGTGCTTGAGCTTGTTGGTTTACCTCTTCGTCCGCATGGCGCAGTGCTTGGTAGCTGGTGTAAAGCTCAAAGTGCTGCTGCTGATAGCTTAACGGCAAAACGCGCGCAGTTAAATTGGCATGTTGCTTGTAAGCACGTTTTTGGCTGCGGGAAGGTGCAAAGTTGTCTACAATTAATCTAATGGCAATGCAGGCCTTACAATTTTCGCAATATGGCCTATAAGCAAATTTTCCACTGCGCCGAAAGCCTTGCTGAATAAGGCCGCTATAGATATTGGTGTCCACCAAATGATGTGGCGCAGCGATGAGACTTTGCGCCAATTTATTGGGCAAATAACCACATTTGTACTGTGTGGTGACGTAAAATTGCAGCTTGTGTAGGGCAGGCTCAGAAGGCAATGTCATCACAAAATTATAAACCTAAAACCTGTAGGAGGGGCTTGTAGCCCCAAATGATTTTCTTAAATTTTTTCGCGGCTACAAGCCGCTCCTACAAAAAAAGTTTAGCTTTTGCATAAACGCTTCACGCTCAATTTCGCGTCCACCAAAACTCGCCAATAATGGCGTTTTCATTTGGCAATCTATCATGCCAACTCCTTCATTTTTAAGCTGATTCACTAGGTGCACAAATGCGACTTTAGAAGCATCAGTTTGCTTATGAAACATGCTTTCGCCATAAAACATATGGCCGATTTTAATGCCGTAGCAGCCACCTACTAGCTTGCCTTCCAGCCAGCTTTCCATGCTAATCGCGTAGCCTAAATTATGCAGTTTGCAATATGCGTTTAGCATGTCTTCGCCAATCCACGTACCACCTTGTTCGCCGCGCCGTGTCTGGCTGCAAGCCGTCATTACAAGCCGAAAAGCCGTGTTAAATCGCACTTCAAATGGGTTTTTTTTGAGCGTTTTTTTAAGTGAACTTGAAATTTTTAACTCATCTGGAAACAAGACCATGCGTGGGCTAGGGCTCCACCACATTATCGGCTCGCCCTCGTTATACCATGGGAAAATGCCTTGGCTGTAAGCGCTTAAAAGCCGTGCGGCAGATAAATCTCCACCAATGGCAATTAAGCCATTCGGCTCACTTAGTGCTTGATTTAATGGCGGAAATGCGCAATCGCTTTCAATTGCTGCGACGCGACCTGTGGAGAGTTGGTAGTAGCTGTGGCTCATGTTAGCTAATCTTTAAAAGAACTGTCAATGCGGACTTGATCCGCAATCTTGTGCCAATGTTTAGTATGTGGATAGATACAAAATCAAGTTAAGTTAAGTTAAGTTAAGTTAAGTATGACAGGCATTAGCTGATTAAATCAACATCCAAGCCGCCATCGCCGCCATCAGCAAATCTTCGATAATCGTCACCGTGGTCATCGGTAAATTAAAGCCCGTACCTAAGCAGGCGCAGCGAATTTTTTGTTTGTTCATTACCGCTAAAATCACGCCAATACTAGAAAATGCCATGACAATCAAGGTAAGCACATTAATTAGCATCGGCCTGTAAGCCAATAGATACGCCACACCAAGGCCAAGCTCAATAAATGGATAAATGTAGCCGTAAGCAGAAACGCGTTTTGCAAGCAGATCGTACATGCTGTAACTGCTAGCGAAACCATTTAAATCGAGCATTTTAAAAAACGAAAATATTAGAAAAAAACCCGCCATAAAGTTAGGCATAAAACGGTGCAGCTCAAAGCTGCCATTAACAACTTCAACCGCCAAAGTCACCAGTAAAATATAAGAAAACACCAATATGAGCGGCTTGTAAGTGACGAAAAACGGTTTATTGTCATCGTCTTCGTCATCGCTATTTTCTATATGATTTTCAGGCAAAATCTCTGCGCCTATTTGATAGTTGCCAATTTTTTTTAATAGCGCATTTAGCGTTTCTATACTTTCTTTTTGCCCTGCAAGCTTTATCTGTGGAGGTTTTAGCGTCACTTCGACAGAGTCTGCGAAGGGTGTTAAAGTGGAGTGTACTTTGGCTACGCAGTTGTTGCAAGTAAGGCCAGTAATAGCATAGCTTGTCGTTGTTTTCATTGTTTTAACTCTATATTATATAAAACGTGTATGCTGTAATTTCATAACGGTCAGTTAGAACATAAATTTTCGGGGAAGTTATTTATATTATGAACACTATATATAAAAAAACCCTAAAAGGGGTGGAGGAGACATCGCTTCGTTGCCTAGGTTTACAATTAAAGTTTCGGGAATACTTAAAGTTAATTGATGGCGTGAAATCTACGGATGAAATTAAGCGTGCAAACCCGTGTTTGCTAGAACTAGATGCAGCGTTAATTGTATTGGAGGATGAAGGCTATATTGAAGTCTTGCATTAAGTTCGTAGCATTTGAGTTACAAAAAATGTCGTCTTAACGTGTCATAAGTCCTTGTAATATAAAATAAAAATGCGTAGAATGCGCGCTTCTCACGCATTAAGACAAGCATGGAAGTTTATACCAACAATCTAGCCAAGCCAATTCACACCTATCGCCCTTATTGGGCGAAGCGTTTTGGCACGGCCAAAATGTTGCCGATGAGTCGCGCCGAGATGGACGAGCTGGGTTGGGATTCGTGCGATATTATCTTAATCACAGGTGACTGCTACATTGACCATCCCAGCTTCGGCATGGCGCTGGTTGGGCGCTTGCTCGAAGCGCAAGGTTTCCGCGTTGGCATTATCGCGCAGCCCGATTGGCAAGATGCCAAAGCCTTTAAAGCACTGGGCAAACCTAATTTATATTTTGGCATCACCGCTGGCAATATGGATAGCATGGTGAATCGCTATACCGCAGATAAAAAAATCAGAAGTGATGACGCCTACACGCCAGACGCCGCGCCGAATAAGCGTCCTGACAGGGCGGTTTTAGTGTATTCGCAACGCTGCCGTGAGGCTTATTCACAAGTCCCGCTAGTTATCGGCAGCATCGAAGCCAGCCTGCGCCGCATCGCCCATTACGATTACTGGAGCGACAAAGTACGCCGCAGTATTTTGGTAGATTCTAAAGCCGATATTTTGCTCTACGGCAACGCCGAACGCGCTCTTGTAGAATTGAGCCATCGCATTGCTAAAGGCGAGAAAGTAAGCGACATTCAAGACATTCGAGGCACTGCATTTTTGCGCAAAGCCATACCCGAAGGTTGGGATGAAATTGAATCAACAAAATTAGACCGCCCAGGCACGGTTGATAAAGCGATTGACCCATACGAAATGGCCTCGCCTTCAACATCTGGGGGCAAAGCCGATGCCAGTTGTGCTGAACAATCTGCCAGCAAAAAAATAGACTTACCAGAAGGCACAAAAGCCATCGAGATTGTACGTAAACCCAAGGTCGACCGTAGCAAGCAAGTGGTGCGTTTGCCCGATTACGACGCCGTGTCAAAAGACCCTATTTTGTACGCCCATGCCTCGCGCGTGTTGCACTTGGAGGCCAATCCAGGCAATGCTAGGGCGCTGGTTCAAAAGCATGGCGATCGCGAAGTGTGGCTGAATCCGCCGCCGATTCCGCTCACCACTAAAGAGATGGATTATGTGTACGATATGCCCTACGCGCGCGCGCCACATCCTGTTTATGGCAAAGCTAAAATTCCTGCTTGGGAGATGATTCGCTTTAGTGTGAATATCATGCGCGGCTGTTTTGGTGGCTGTACCTTCTGTTCTATTACCGAGCATGAAGGCCGCATTATTCAAAGCCGTAGCGAGGAATCAATTCTCAAAGAAGTCGAAGAAATCCGCGATAAAGTCGATGGTTTTACTGGTGTGATTTCTGACCTTGGCGGCCCAACTGCCAATATGTATCGCATTGCTTGTAAAAGTGAAAAAATCGAGCAATCGTGCCGCAAGCTAAGCTGCGTTTACCCAGGTGTTTGCGAAAATTTGAATACCGATCACACCGCCTTAATCTCGCTTTATCGCAAAGCCCGCGCCATTAAAGGTGTTAAAAAAATATTAATCAGCTCTGGCCTGCGTTACGATTTGGCTGTGAAATCGCCAGAATACGTGAAAGAGCTCGTGCAGCATCATGTTGGCGGCTACTTAAAAATCGCGCCAGAACACAGTGAAGAAAACGTGCTGAGCAAAATGATGAAGCCAGGCATGGGCGCGTACGACGAATTTAAAGCCATGTTCGAAAAATTCAGTGCAGAAGTTGGTAAAAAACAGTATCTCATCCCGTATTTCATCGCCGCGCACCCAGGCACTACGGATGAAGACATGTTGAATTTGGCCCTGTGGCTGAAGAAGTACGAGTTTCGCTTAGACCAAGTACAAAACTTTACCCCCACACCGATGGCGATGGCCACCGCCATGTATCACAGCGGCAAAAACCCGCTGCGTAAAGTCACGGCAGATTCTGAAAATGTGCCGATTCCCAAAAATGGCTTGCAACGCAAACTGCACAAAGCGTTTATTCGCTATCACGACCCAGCAAACTGGCCGCTACTGCGCGAGGCGCTTAAAAAAATGGGCAGGGCGGATTTAATCGGTAATAGTAAAAAGCATTTAGTACCAGCGTTTCAGCCAGCAGTGATGGGGAATATTAAACAATCTGACGGTACAAGTTTTAAAGCCAAACCGTTACCAAAAGCGTTTAATAATTTTAAAAATGCGGCTAGGCCTGTGTTTACTAAACCAGCGTTTAGCAAGCCTGCCTTTAGTAAACCCAAAAAAGTACATTAAGTAGGAGGGGCGACCCGCCCCGATGCTTTGGTAATGTTTGGCTGCGTTGCTTCGCGACGAGGCGTCGCTCCTACAAAGCCCAGCTTTCGCCATTTAAAAATCGCTACTACAACAGCGAATCTGAACCAAACCACGCCTTGCGAAGTCTTTGCTAAAGTATATAAATTAAAAAGGTGTCGTATGCTCAGTTTTTGCTCACGCGGTATTCGCATTGCCATAGCCTCCCTGTTGTTCGGTGTTTCTTTAGCATCTCAAGCCACCGAAAAAGGTTTATTTTGGAAGCTGGAATCACCCGCTGGCATCACTAGCTATCTATTTGGCACTATCCACACCGATGATAATCGTGTGGCAGATATTAGCCCCAATGCGCAAGCCGCTATCAAAAGTGTAGATACATTCGTCATGGAGGCCGAGCCCAGCCAAGACCCAAGTGCTTTGATGATGCAAGGTGCCAGCTTGGCAGAAATGATTACCGAGACAGAGTTTGAACAAGTGAAGGCCTTGGCAGATTTTCATGTGATGCATTTAGATGCGGCGATGCGAATGAAACCGTGGCTGCTGGCAGTGATATTCGATTTACCCAAACCACAAACGCCATTTGCACAGGATAATTTGTTGATGACTAAATCGGTAGATTTTGGCAAGCGGGTGAAGGGTTTGGAAACCAGCAAAGAGCATTTTGGCGTGATGGATAATTTTAGCATTGAAGAGCAAATGGTAATGCTGCGCGCTGTGCTTAAGCGCACGCCAGCGCAAAAAGAAACCGATTTTGAGCGGCTTTTAAGCGCCTATTTAGAGGGCGATTCTGACAAAATTAGCGCATTGGATGAGCAGATTACTGGCGGCATATTACCCAAAGAAATTTGGGCAAAAATGCGTACAAAATTACTCGACGAACGCAATGTAGTGATGGCGCAACGCAGTATTGCTGAGGCAAACGAGAAACCTGTGTTTGTGGCGGTAGGCGCGTCGCACTTGGCGGGTGATAATGGCTTAATTGCCGCGTTTAAAAAAGCGGGCTTTAAATTGAGTGTAATGCAGAAATAAGCCAAACGTTTTTACCAAGCGCGCTGCTAGTAAATTAGTTGTGCTTAACGTAAATCAGTTTATCAGTCGCAAAGACAGGCGCTTTGGCGTGCGCGAGAGTGTTCATCAGTAAGTTTTGTCAGGCTCGCAAATCATTACATATTGGTAAGGTTGTCTGGCACGCCCATACAGGCCGTGAGTAAAAATGTGACAAGTAAAGCTAACAGTCTAAATAGGCTCAAATGCTGCTCCTTAAGTTGGCTAAATCATCCTCACTTAACCAGCGCCATTCGCCTAATCCTAAGTCATCTGGCAGTTTTAACCCGCCAATTTGAATGCGTTTTAGGCCTTCCACACGGTTGGCGATGGCAGCGACCATGCGTTTTACTTGGTGATATTTGCCTTCGGCCAGCGTCATGTGAATCACGTTTTCGCTAATTTGTATAACGGCTAAAGCAGCGATGGTTTCCGCTTCATCAATTAATTTAACACCGCCAAGAAGCGCATGGATATTGGCTTGCAGGACAGGGTGTTTACAGGTGACTTCATACACTTTTGGCACACCGTGCTTGGGCGAACTCATTTTGTGAATAAACTGTCCGTCGTCTGAAATCAGAATCAAACCTGTAGTGTCTTCATCTAACCTGCCTATGCATTGTACGTCGCGTACCACTAGCGGATGCGGTAATAAACTGTAAATAGTCGGGTGATGCTGGGTTTTGTGCGAGCACTCGTAATTGCTGGGTTTGTGCAGCATTAGGTAAGATTTTTCGCGGTAATCCCAGCTTTCACCTTTTACCGTAAATGCTAAATTTTCAAGCTCAAATATTGCATCTGGGTCGTCGCACAGTTCGCCATTAACCGTGATTTCTTGGTTTATAATCATCATGCGGCATTGCTTGCGCGTGCCGAAACCTTGCTTGGATAACATTTTTTCTAGGCTTAATTTTTTACCAGAAATTAAGCGGCGTTCTAAATCGAGTTTTTTAGTCATGTGGGTATTATAACTTGGCTGATTCATTTACTCACATCAAGTAAAGTTTATATACTATGTAGGAGCGGCTTGCAGCAACGAACCATCAGTTAACATTTATCGCGGCTGCAAGCCGCTCCTACATCAGTTAGAATGGGCGAATGACATTTAAACACATCATCTCGCGCGATAACCCAGTTTTTAAACATCTAAAAAAACTGGCCGAAAACTCGCGTGAGCGCCGTGCCGAAGGTAAAACGTTGCTTGATGGCGTACACCTGATTGAAAGCTATTGCGAAGCGTTTAAAGAAACAAACCAAGCCGAGCCAGAGCTCATCATTATTCCTGAAGGAAAGAGTAGTGCTGAAGCCAATGCATTAATGCAGCATCTTGAGCACGTGAATACCATGATGTTGCCCACCTTGATGTTTGCAGAATTGACGCCCGTCGCCAGCAGTACGGGTATTTTGGCGCTTGTAAGAACACCGCAAATCGAACCGCCTGACACCATTAATTTTGCCTTAATGTTAGAAGATATTCAAGATCCAGGCAACCTAGGTAGCATGCTGAGAACCGCGCTGGGAGCGGGTGTGGATGCCGTGTATTTAAGCAAAGGTTGTACCGATGCGTGGTCTCCCAAAGCCTTACGCGGCGGGCAAGGTGCACAATTTTTGTTGCCGATTTTTGAAGGCGTGAATATTGTAGAAGCCATGCAGAACTTTGCTGGCAATAGCTATGCTACAACCATGCAAGGTGAATCGTTGTATGTACAAGATTTAAGTCAGCCAACAGCGTTTATCATCGGCAATGAGGGCGCGGGTTTAAGCGATAAAGTAGTGCAAGCGGCAACGCATCAAATTAGTATTCCCATACACCAAAATTTAGAATCACTAAACGCAGCGGCAGCAGCAGCGGTATGTTTATTTGAGCGCAAACGGCAACTTTCTTAATTAACCATATTCAAAATTGATTGGCTTCTTAAATAATAAGCCGCTTAACTCAAAAGGTAATTATGCTAAATAATCAAAATGGATTTTCTGTAATAGAAATGATGGTGGTGGTGGCGATTATTGGAATTTTGGCCATGATTGCGATTCCATCGAGTATTGGCCGCATTGTTAAAGAGCAAGTGATTGCCGCAATACCCTTGGCAGATATTGCCAAAGAGCCAATTGCTGCCGCCTGGAAAAACTCCAAAAAGCTGCCCATCAACAATGAAGCAGCAGGTTTGCCCGTGCCAGAAAAAGTAGTCAGCAACTTTGTCAGCTCGCTAATAGTGCAAGATGGTGTGATTCACATGACTTTCGGCAACAAATCACATCCGCAAATTAAAGGCAAAACACTCTCAATGCGCCCCGCAGTTATAGAGGAATCGCAAATTGTGCCGATTGCTTGGGTGTGCGGCAACGCCAAAGCGCCAGATAAAATGATGGTTAAAGGCGACAATAAAACCAGTGTGTCAGTGGATTATTTACCCTTGGCCTGTCGTTAATTTAGTTTTTAATCACGATATTTTTTAGTAACTTTTTTAAATTTTAATAATTTATATTTAAACAACAAGGATAACCTAATGGGATCACTTAATTACCAAGTGTGTGGCGATGATTTACCTTATTTGCAATTAACCCTAGCGCCAGGCCAAGAGGCAATGGCAGAGCAGGGCGCGATGATGTATGTGAATCAACATATTGAAATTAAAGCAGTTTTGGGTGATGGTAGTGAATCGTCTTATGGCGTTATTGGGCGATTTTTTAATGCGTTTAAGCGCACTTTTACAGGTGAATCTTTATTTAGCAGCATTTATAAAAATGTGGGCAATGTGCCGCAAGATGTTGCCATTGCAGCGCCTAGCCCTGGCAAAATTGTGCCAATCGAATTGAGCGAACAGGGCGGCAACATCGTGTGTCAAAAAGGCGCTTATTTGGCGGGTGAGCGCGGCCAAAAAACGCAATTAGCTTTTCAAAAACGCTTGCGCGTGGGGTTTTTGGGCGGCGAAGGTTTTGTAATGCAAAAAATTAGTGGCCAAGGCACCGTATTTATTCACGCCTCTGGCACGCTTAAACAAATAGCCTTGGCGCCCAACGAAGTACTCAAAGTGGACACAGGCTGCTTGGTTGGCATGTCTTCCACCGTGCGCTACGATATTCAATATGTGGGTAAAATGAAAACAGGTTTATTTGGCGGCGAAGGTTTATTTTTTGCAACCGTTACTGGCCCAGGCAATGTCTGGATTCAATCGTTACCGATAAACCGCTTGAGTCGCGCTATATTGAGCGCCGCAGTGACTGGCAGAGGTCAGGGTTCTGCTTTAGGCAAATTATATGTAGGTTTTATTATTATCGTGGTGCTATTTTCACTATTTGCGGGTAAATAACATTTACTAATCAATCATTTGCGCTCCATAAAATGTCAAATTCTGTAGTAGTTGATAACACGCTAGAAGTGTTGCTGTTTGGCGCTGGCTTGCCGACCGCTGGCTTGCCTGTGCGCTGCCAAATTACTAGCGATTCACTCGTTTTAGATGATCAAAAGTTAAATATCCCTTTTGACAAGCTGACTGCCGAAGTGGGCGGATTTGATCATAATCAATTGCAATTACATTGGCAGTATAACGATATTGGCTACATGCTTATCCCCAATGACAATGCTGGGCAAAAAGCTTTGCGCGCTGCCTTGCCAGTAGCTGACGTAAAAGGTTTAAAAAAATGGCATTACAGTACTAAAACGCAAACTATGGTGTGGAGTAGTGTACTTTATGGCGCAGGTTTTTTGGTGCTGTTGGCTATTCTTGTTGTTTGGCAATACGACAGAGTGCTGACGTTTGTGGCCAATCAAGTATCGATGGAAACCGAGAAAAAACTCGGTGAATCTGTGCTTAAATCAATCAGTAGCAGCGAAAATTTTTTAAAAAAAGGCGTAGCCGTGGATGCGATTAAAAAAATCGGCACGCAACTCACCAAAGGCTCGCGCTACAAATATCAGTGGTATGTGGTAAAAGACGACACGATTAATGCCTTTGCCGCGCCTGGCGGTATTATTATCGTCAATAGTGGCTTAATTAAAAAAGCCGATTCAGCCAATGAAATAGCAGCGGTGTTAGCGCACGAAGTACAACACGTAGAGCAACGTCATTCATTAAAAAACATGCTGCACAGTGCTGGTGTGGCAAGCGTGGTTTTGCTAGTGTTGGGTGACGCGAATGCGGTAATGATGATTATGGCGCAGCAAGTAAGCCAACAATATTTTAGCCGTAAGGTAGAGGCAGATGCTGATTTAAAAGGCGCGCAGCTGCTCACAAAAACAAATATTGACCCAAGTGGTATGCCGAGTTTTTTTAAAAAATTGGCAGCCGAATATAAAGATTTAGACCGCACGCCCGAGTGGCTATCTTCGCACCCAGAAACCTTAC